>CAJXHA010000029.1 GCA_913053615.1 uncultured Bacteriovoracaceae bacterium
CTACAGAACTAAATTTAAGTCTCATTCCTCAGCTTCCTTTAGGTATGATTGTTTTTTGTTTAACAATAAAATATATCGGTTTGAAACCGAAATACTTTAGTCGTTTATTCCAAAAATCATTGAAAAAAGGGGATTTTCTGTATTTTATGACTTAATTTTTGAATATCTGAGCTATCAAGATACATTCCAAAGCCAAATCTGAGAGAAGTATCACGAAAGTCAGTCAAGATCTGCTCATTTAAAAGCTCTTCATAAAGTAATTTAGCTTCTTGGTGGCTCTGACATTGAAAAGTGAGAAAGTGTCCAAGTTTTTTCACATCCGTACAAATAAGCTTTGCCTTCGCACTTGAACTTAAATGCTTTATAAATTCATTCTGTAGTTCTTTGATGTGTTCTGAAATATCAGCAATGCTCAATTGGTCACTCTCATACATTTCCCAAATTTTATTAAATCGATAGTGTGGAGTAAAATCTCTGGTGGCTCCATTGAATCGATTTCCATTTGGAGAGTAGGCCACTTGGTCCGTCTTTTCTTCTAGGGTTTCAAAGCTAGCAAACCAACCTGTATTTCTTGGCCTTAGAGGGCAGTCCTTAGGAACTGTCATAAAGCAAAGACCTTCTCCAGCTTGAGCATACTTATATGATCCAGCTAAATAAAATAAATCATCTTGAAAAGCTTTTATATCGACGGGAATAGCACAAAAGCTGTGATAACCATCGAGTAAAAAAAGTGCATTATTCTTTAATTCGATTATTTTCTTAATAGTCTCTTGTTCAAGAACTAGACCTGAATCAAAAAAGACATGTGAGAGATAAATTAAATCATACTGGTTCTCTTTAAGCTTCGATTCTATTTCACTTGTTTCAACCCAATCAACCGTAACTTGATCTTCTTCGGCCATACGCTGAAGTTGTCTTCTGGCACTATGAAATTCATGTTTAGAAGTGAGAATACGTATTTCTTTTTTCATCGGAAAAGTTGAGAGTACTCGACAAAGAAGTTCATGGGTATTAGGAGCAAATGCTATCCATTCTGGGTGATCAAAGTTAATTATCTTAGCAATGATTTCCTGAGTTTTAGGAACGACTTCACCAAAAATTTTATTCCACTTTAAATCAACATGCTTACTAGCGTCTTGATAAGCCTCTTGAATCGCAAGCTTGGTAATATCGGGCCAATAGTGATGACTGTGCCCAGCTAAGTGTAAAAGTTCTGGATTCTCTTTAATAAAGTCTTGAAAATAATTTTTATAATTACTCATAACTAAAACTTAAATCTTTTTTTATCTCATCTGGAAGTTGAGGGACAGTAGACTTGGGTATTAAAAAAGTCGCTACATTAAATAGATCTGTAAAGACTCTATTATTCTCAGTTGATTGCTTTAAGTAATCATGACCAGAGCTTCCTCCAGTTCCAATCTTTCTTCCAAGCATACGATGGGCCATAATAGCATGGCGATAGCGCCAAGTTGTAAAAAGCTCATCGATATCAATTAATTGATCTAAGATTTGATTTGGCATTTGAAGAATAGGTTCATCTTTAAATAGTTTTATAAAGATCAATGCCAATTTGGCTTCTCTTGAAATACGAACTTCACCTTTCTCTTGTAGTTGAGCATACTTTTCAGCATCAAATAAAACAGAGAAAGTTTCTCTTGTTGCATTTAAGTTATTTAATTCAAATTCAATCTGTTTAGGATTTAAAGTCTTATTATTTTTAATAATTTCTGCATCTGCGGCCAGCATCTCTTCAACTGTTTCTTGATAATGTTCCCAGAAATCAAAATTCTCTTTTTTTCCAAAAGGTAAGCGACTTAGCCACTTATCAATTAATTCTAAAAGAGTGGTATCTTCTTCTAGCTTAAGCATAAACTCTTTATCTTCCTCTTTTAGTCTAGAGTTAAAAAATGCTTTATCTGCATGAAGGCGATACTCTTGGCGCAAGCCTAGTTTTAATTCAATCATTCTAAATTGAATGCTTTGAAAACCACTGGCCGGAACTAGGTAGTCGCGAAACTCCATAAAGTCCAATGGGGACATCGTTTCAATGACATTTAATTGGTCATTTAAAATTCTCTGGATTTCTGTAATACGATTAAGTCTATGGCTTATAGTCGACAAAGATGTTGGGGCGAGTACCTCTTTTGAAAAGAGAGCATGAATCGAGTCAACCTCATGTAAGATTTGTTTGAACCACAGCTCATAAGTTTGATGAATAATAATAAATAAAGTTTCATCATGAGCAGGCTTTCCATACTTCTCACTCATAAGATTTTGAGCACCAAGTATCTTATCTAATTTTAAATATTCACCATAGTAAATTGGCTCGTATTTCATATGTAATCCTTTGATTTTAGCTATATAAAGGTAGCTTCTCCCTTTTAATTTGTCGAATAATAAGGTATCTATTGGGTAAGGAGAATCTATGTCAAAATTTACATTGAAACAGAGCGAAATTACTAAGAATATTCAAAACGTTAAAGCATTTATGCAGGACAATAATCTAGATGCATTCTATGTTTCTAGCTTTGATCCTTTTCTTAATGAATACGTTCCGATGGATGATTGTCAAAGATACTATGTGACTGGCTTTAATGGTTCGGTTGCTGAAACTCTTTTTTATAAAGATGAAAAAGTTAGGTTATATGTTGATGGTCGTTATCATGAACAAGCTGATCTTCAAGTTGATTTAAATGAGGTGGAAGTTGTTAAGGTTGCTCAAAATCAATCGATTACTTCTGCAATGTTAAATGATGTAAAAAAACTAAAACCAAGTAATATTGGAATTGAATCTGCGAGAACTTCTTTAAAGCATTTTGAAGAATTAAAAGACCTTACTAAGGTTGAATCATTTAATGGAGATATTGATAAGGTCATTCAAAGTAATGCGAATAAAGAGTATAATCCAATCAAACATATTGAAGCTAAGTATAGAGGGCCTAATACTAAAGAGAAGCTAGAAAGAATTAATCTTAACTCAGATGAAGCTTATTTTGTTTCTGCAATTGATAGTGTTTCTTGGATTTCTAATTGCCGTGGTTATCATCTACCACACCTTTCAAGTATTTTAGCCAAAGGTCTTGTTTTAAAAGATAGAGTTGTTCTTTTTAAAGATGACTCAATTGAACTTGATGCTAGCGTTGCTGAGAATAAAGAAGTTGAATTTCATAGTTTAGATAAAATGGAATCAATTCTAAGTGATTTACATAAGCAATACTCTTTAAGTGAAGTGAAGTATCAGAGTTCAATGTTAAATGCGAATGATTATCAGATCCTACTTTCTGTCTTTACAAATAGTGTTTTAAAAAGCGATGCAAATGGACTTATTCCATTTCAAAGTATTAAGACAGCAGATGAATTGCAAGTTATTGAGGACAGTTTTGAACGCTCTAATAGGGCCGTATTTAATACGATTAAATGGGTAAAGGAGTCGATGGCAAAAGGTGAGTCGATTTCAGAGCGTGATATTTATAATACGACAACTAAAATGTACCAAGCTGAAGGTGCTGTTGAGCAGAGCTTTAATACTATTAGTGGTGCTGGTGCTAATGGAAGTATTATGCATTATGGAGATCCAAAAGCTGATAGAAAAATAGTTACAGAAGATATGATTCTTTTAGATAGTGGGGGTTATTACGAGGGTGGTTTTGCAACAGATAAAACTAGAACTTTTATGGCTTCAGATGTTGAAGGAACCGCAAAACATAAAGAGATATATACTTTAGTTCTAAAAGGAACTCTTGGGTTGCAGAATGCTATTTTCCCAGAGGGGACAACTGGTGCACATATAGATGCACTTGCAAGAACTCCAATGTATCGCTTTGGTTATGACTTTGCACATGGAACTGGTCACGGAGTTGGAATTCATGTACACGAGTCTGGAGTAAGAATTTCTTCTAAGTCGACTCAACCTATGTTGGCCGGGCAAGTGGTAAGTATTGAACCAGGTATTTATATTCCTGGCTTTGGTGGAGTACGTTTAGAGAATATTGCATGTGTAGAAAAACACCCTGAGTTTGAAGGCTTTTTAAGATTTAGAAACTTTACTTGGATTGGTTTTGAGCCACTTTTAATTGATGAAAATTTATTAAATGAGCAAGAAAAGACTTGGCTCAAAGAGTACGAAGCAGAATGCAAAAAGAGAGGAACTAGTTTTATTAATTAGAACTAGTTCTGAATTGCCATCATAAAGACAACAATATTCGCACTCATAATTCCGATCGCGATAAGGAAATAAACTAAAGACTTAGTTTGTTGCACATTATTTTTTTTCTCGTTCATGTGAGTGTTTTACACTTTTTGTTGATTATTTGACAAGCGTGCCCAAGCATATTGAAAAAAAGAGAGAGCTAAAATTATACTTAAAAAACCGATACTTAGGGCCATTAAGCCATTATTCCAATAATTTTTATTGCTTGGATAATTAATAGACCCTAAAAAACCTAAGCAACTCATATCATCGATTGAGTATGGATAGAGATGGCTCAGTGCGTAGATGTCATCTTTAGCAAGCTTTGATTTATTCTGAATTTCTGTGTGGTACATAAATGCATCTTTGTCCTCAGAATGACCGATCCCTAATGCATGACCAATTTCATGGGCGAGAATTTTTTCCATTTCTGATTTTGAAAAGCTACCCAGCTGACTATCAGCTCGATCATTTAAAAGAATTACTGAGCCTCTGATTTTAGTACCTGAAATATTATTAGGTGCACTGATTGCCAATACTGAATTACTTGGAAAATTAGTTCCATTATTATTACAAGCAATAATAATATTAGAGACTTTTGGAACTGTTCCAGCAGCACACGTGGTATCAGAGTCGGCAACACATAATTCACCAGTGAGAAAGTCACCATCACTAGTATTATATTCCCCACCTTTTTTAACCGTTATATCAGCTCTTCCAACTTTATTCCAAGTATCTTTAGCTCCATCAACAGCCATGTTTAAAATATCTGATTTCGTCCAGCCAGCATTGGTACAAGTTGAATTTGAGCTAATATAGATTTTTACTTTATTAGAGTTAAAGGCAGCACCATTATTTGTAATTAAAAAGAAAGCGTAACTCTTAAAGCTGATGAGTAATAGTATTAGTTGTTTCATTAATTAATCTCAAATATTTTTGTAAAACTAAATAATAGAGAAACTTCTCTTAGTTCACTATTAAAAAGCTTGTAACTATAGCTATCAAAATTAAAGGTATATTGATCAAACTGATAATTAAAACCTAGATTTAAATTTTGTTGATAAGAGTTCCTTCTTTCACTAGGGGAGAAGTAAGTTGTTTCGCCAGTGCCGTTTGGAAGTTCTTCTTCAGTGGCATCCCCACTCGTAGAATAAATAACCACAGAAGTGCCAATGGTGAAGTGAAGCTCTTGATTATATTTATAGGTAGCATTTAATTGTGGAATAAAAATATTTTGATTACTACTGCTATTCTCATGCTCTTGATAAATGACCCAACTAAATAATGGATTTAACTCCCATGAGTCATTTAGATTGTAAGCAATCTTACTTAGAATAACTGGTGATAATTGAAAGATCTGACTTTCAGAATTACTTGTTTGATAGGGAAGCTCATAAAATTGACCAAGACCCAGCTCTAAGTCATGCCAGCTTGACGCATGGAGATGAAAACAGAATAGAGCTAATATAAGAATCTTCATTTCAATAGCTTAATTAAATTCATCTTGATTAGCAAAGTTTGCATTGGCGTTATTTAAACAATTAAAAATAATAGTGATCTTATGCCTATAGATAGTTATAATATGGCTCTAAAGGAGTTCATATGAGTGATATTAATAATCTGGATAAACCAAGTGATCCACGTTTTGGTGTTGGGCCATCATTGATTCCACAAGAGTTTGTGAGCTCCCTCTTGGCCACAGGTAATGAGTACTTGGGCACAAGTCATAGAAAGCCAAATGTTATTAAGGTGGTTAAAGAAATACAAGAAGGTATAAAAAAGTACTTTAAACTTTCAGATGATTACCTTGTCGTTATTGGAAATGGTGGGGCAAGTTTTCTATTTGATATGATTGGTCTTGGTCTCGTTGAAAAGAAAAGTGCGCACTTTTGCTGTGGCGAATTTTCTAATAAGTGGCTAAAGGCCCATCAAAATATTCCTTGGATTGAAACAGAAAATTATTCTGTTGAGCTTGGGAAAGGAATTAACCCTCGTGATGTTGAGGGAGCAGATATGATCTGTGCGACTCTCAATGAAACAAGTACTGGTGTTATTATAAATGATGTTCCAGATTTAAGTGAAACAGATAAACTTCTAGCAATTGATGCCACTAGTGGTGGCGGACAAATATCAATAGATATGCAAAAAGTTGATGTTTTCTTTCTTTCACCACAAAAAGTATTGGCCAGTGAGGGAGGAACTTATGTGGCGATCCTTTCTCCAAAAGCACAAGCAAGGGCAAAGAAAATAGCTGCTGATACTAAGCGCTATATTCCAAATATTATGGATTGGGTTAGTAGTATGGACTACGCTGAAAAACATCAGACATTAAATACTCCTAGCTTAAGTTCGTTATTCTTTTTAAATGAGCAAATTAAAAGAATGAATAAGCTTGGCTTTGAAAAAGTAGAGGAGCTGGCAAAGAAGAAAGCTAAGCTTCTTTATGACTGGGCAGCTGAAAAAGAATATCTTGAGGCATTTGTTAAAGAAGATCAATATAGAAGTCATAGTGTTGCTGTAATCAATGTCTTGGGGGACATTGACTTGGATAACTTATTAGCTGAATTAACTGATAAGAAAATTGCTTATGATATAGGTGGTTATAGAAAGATTGGAAAAAAGCAATTTCGAATCGGACTTTTTCATAATATAGCCTATGAAGACCTGGCCAAGCTTCTTAAGATTTTAAGTTATAAGATTGAGTCTTTATTAAATTAAATTAAGTTATTGGCAAAAAATCTTGCCAAGGAGTCTGCTAACGCATTGATTCTCCATAATGAAATAAGTATTAATTTTTCCTTAATTAATCATTCTAAAAACTCTAAGTGATTGTACTTATTCAAAAAAAATACTTTCTTCTTAAAGGAGCTAAATTCTCTTGCTCTGAATCTTAAGAAAACTTAACATCTTCTTTATACCAAAATTTGAGGGGAAGAGATTTGGAAAAGTTAATTCAATTCTTACAGGACAAACCTGTGCTTATTATTTCGGAGAATCAAAATACCAAAGTTAGCTTAAAGAAGATCTTCTCTGAGTTAGGAATTAAGAGTCAAAGTATTCTGGATGCAGAAACATTTATTTCTGCTGAGAAACTAATCCAAGATAATGAGAGTCATTTCTTAGTTCTTGATTATGAATTAGAGGGTGATAATACCAGAAATCTAATTGAGCTATATAAAGCAAAGAACCCTAACTCTCTAAACAATATTTTGGCACTCTTATGTGTAGAAGAATCTGATAATTTTAAAATTGATATAAAAGAATACGATATTGATCTTCATTTTATAGCGCCATTTACTTTTAATGATTTCAAAGAGTCATTTCAAGAAGCTATAGAAACTAAATCTCAGATAGGGCTCTTTGAAAGGGCCCTGTTTGAGATGCAAGATGCAATAGCGGAAGAAGACTTTGATAAAGTTGAAAACTTTCTAACTAAGTTTGAAGAAAAACATATTGATGATGCTCGTTTCAAATTATTTAGAGCTAGATATAAGTATAAAATTGGTCTTTTTGAAAAAGCGATGGAAATTTTATCAGAGATCGTAGCAGAGGATGATAAGCATTATCGCGCGAGTGTTATGCTCTATGATATTTATATTGAAATGAATGAATTTGATAAGGCAAAAACAATTATAAATACCTATATGCAATACTATCCACTACACGCATCAAGAATTGAGTCTTATATAAAGACATGCTTAATGACAAAGTCATATGATGACATAATTAACTTTGGAATTAAAACCCAGGTCCATGGCGGTCTTGGAGAGAAGTGTTATCGTGCAATTGCGGCAGGGATGATTATTGCTAGTAACCAAGTTAAGTCAATTAATAAGGACTTAACTTTTAGTGCGGCTCAAAAGGCGATTAAGCTCTCACAATTCACTCCTAACTTAATAGGGTCTTTGAGAATCATGATTGACATCGGACAAGGAGAGGAAGTCAGAAGAATTATCGAAGGACTTGAGAGCTATCAGGTTAATGATCAAATTCGAGTTTTAGAATATAAGGCCATGCAATTAAATGAATCAGATAAGAATGTATATCTCAAAGGGATAGAGCTGATTCAAGCAGGGGTGATAGACTTTGATGTTTACGATATTATGATTAAAACGGCGATAAAAGTTGGCAGGAAAAAAGCGAGCATTGAAGAGGCAATTGAAGATGCTAGTAAACATTTTCCAGAAAAAGAGTCATATTTCTATTCAATTTTAACTACTTAGAGCTTTTCAAAGATCTGTATTATCAAAAGTGCAATAAAAACTACTTAAATTGAGTCCAGTATTAGCCGATAATATAGCTAGATGAAATTACTAATTATTTTAACATTCGCAGCTTTTAATTTATTTGCTGAGTATAATGAAACTCAATGCCAGGGTCTTATTGATCAAATTCATGAAGTTCATGATAAACAAATGTCATTGAAAGAGTTAGCAGACGGCGACTCTGAATCTGAATCACGAAATACAACACTTAAAGAATTATTATCACTCAGAAAACTTTTGCATGATAATGGTTATGTACCTGCAATTGAGGATGAGGCAAATATTCCTGAAGGGACAACAATTGAAGAAATGAGAGCTCAGCTTGATAGTTTAGACGAAGCAATTTATACAGTTATGAGTAGAGCTGAGTTTCAACAAATGAGCCGATTAAATAAGTACCTTTCATCTGTTTTTATAAGCTCATGTCAAGACTCAAGTGTCACTTCAACAATTGGTGAAACCACTATAGATTTTGAGGATGTAAACTGCTTTGCAAATGGATATCGCTTTACTCGTTTAGAAAATGTAAAAGAGTTTGGAGAAGATGTGATGAATGTCATCGTTCAATACATGACTCAAGTAGAGCAAGAAGAAAATTTTCCTATTTCTAGGATCATCCAAGACTGCCGTGCTCTTCGAGGAGTAGGGAGTGAGCTATCAGCATGTGACGAAATCTTAGCAAACGTTAGTAGTAATCAAGACAGTACTGGGGGCGGAGCTGATAGAGTTGTAGCTGATAATGGTAGTGGTAGAGGAACCGGAAGCAATAATAACCCTTCAAATACTGGTGCTAGATCTAGTGCTCAAGTTACTTGTGGCGAAGGACAAGAGCGTAGTGGTAATACTTGTCGAGATATTTGTAGTAATTTAGAAATAAGAAGTTCAAGTTCAGGAATGTGTGTCCCAGATGAAGCAGCTCAAAGAGCAGCAAATATAAATAGACAAGAGTCAAAGAAGAAGTGGGGAAAAATCCTAAGAACGAGTGCAACGGTTGCTTTAATTGGTGGTGGAGCATTACTTGGAGCTTGGGCGATTAAGTCTTTATTTTTTAATGATAATAATGGTTCATATAATAATGGGTACCAAGCTGGTTTAGCAGCTGGTGGAAGTTCTCGTCAGTATTATTATCCCACTATGCAAGGTGGAGCTGCTGGATATAGTCCTTATGTGATTCCTTCTCAGTATAGTAATGGAATGGGAGTCAATGGTATGCCTGCTTGGAGTGGGTTTAATCCATATATGAATGCAAGTTATCCGCAATACCAGTCAGTAAGTGACTTCTCAAATTATAGCTTTAGTTTTTAATTAAAATCTTTACCTAGTATTAGAGTAAAAAATGGGGTGTTAAGAGTTTCGCCCTCATAGTCATATTGTGCGAATAATACTTCAAGACCAATATTCAATCTCTTTGTATACCACATACTTCCAATAGTATAATGTGTGTGACTTCCCTTAATATCTATTCTTTCTCCGTCCATTGAAGAGTTTTCAGGGTACTTTATATCTCCAATAATACTTTGTTTTACAATTGTGTAGCGAGTGTAAAGTAGAATATCACTATAAAGTCGATGGCCATAAACAAAACCATATTCAGCAATGTTATGACTACGATTAAATTCATAGTCTCCACTAGTGCTTTGAGATAAGTTACTGCCAGACTGATCATAGTATTTCATACGGCCTAGTCCCATAAAAAGAGAGAGGGAGTTCCCTTTATATTCAGCCTCCAGTTTTGGTCTACCCATGATTTGCATTTTTAGTCCTAGTAATATTGGAGAGTATGGTTGAACGCGAGTAAAGAAATCGACATTTCTAAAAAGACCTGTTTGTAA
This sequence comes from uncultured Bacteriovoracaceae bacterium, assembly GCA_913053615.1. Taxonomy (GTDB): domain Bacteria; phylum Bdellovibrionota; class Bacteriovoracia; order Bacteriovoracales; family Bacteriovoracaceae; genus UBA845. Next base: position 10,287 of record CAJXHA010000029.1, read on the forward strand.
GAGTGCTGCAAATTGATTATTTATTTCTTCGACACTTAGATCCTCTTGGGTACTATCTTCATCAATATCTATGTTGACGGTTGCTCCGGGTAAGTGGCTAAAACTAAACTGCGATTCTAAAAATTTTCCCTGAGTTTCTGAGGTTAAAAAGTTTTGAGCAGGTGATTGAAGTCTTGGTTGGTTGGCACATGAAATAAAAAAGAGTAAAAAGAAAATTTTTACCAATTGAACCCCATTGCTCCATTAATAAAAGCTCTGTGGGACTCATCATTTTTAGTCCATTTGGTTTTTTGATAACTAGCTTCTATTGCAAAGTGAAAACGACCTTTTTTATCATAAAGCATAATACCACTTGCAGCACCTAGGTTAGTTGTTTGATAGTCAATTGATTCACCATTAAGGGAAGAGCTATCATCTTCAATGGCAACATGAAGTCTGTGCTGAGTAATTTGAACAGAAGAGTACCACAGTACTCTTTCTTCAATTCTTTTTCCGTAAATAATTGAAGCATCTAAAAGGTTACGATGAACGCGAACTTCATGGAAGTCAGAGTCATCAAAAATAGCATTCTCATCTTCTCTAGCTTCACTACTTCCTCCACCGCCTAATGTTATGGCCAGTGACTGATCACCCTTTTTAGCTTCTTTCTTATTAGGTCCCATTAATTGATACTTCATCCCAAAGAGTGGGGCACTGTCCTGATTGGTAAAGTAGAAGAGATTGATTTTTTCGTAGATATTTACATCAAGACCCATGCTAAATCTTGCACTAGCATCTAGGTCCATTGGCTTATCAAATTCATTTTCATTGGCATTAAGAGTTGACTCTGTTCCCATTTGATAAAATGCTTGAACACTTCCATGTCCAGTATCATGAGCAGATTCTGGGCTAATAAAACGGCTTGAAGGAGTTAGTGTCCTAACTTCAGCACATGAAAATAGTAGTAAAAGAAGTAAAAGATTAGTTACCTTTATTACCGTCAGCCCTACTATACTCATCTAAAAACTCCCTCTTAAAATCCAAGAATCTATCTTCAAGTATCGCTTGTCTCGCACGATCTGCCAAGGATTTGTAAAAGGCAATATTATGAGCTGTAGCCAGAATCTGTCCTAGAATCTCATTTGAATCAAAAAGGTGCTTTATATAAGAACGAGTAAAATTCTGGTTAACATAATCGTCTAAGTTGGGCTCAATTGGGAAAAAGTCTCGTCGATAGTTCTTGTGAGTAATTCTAATCTTGCCACGATTTGTAAAAAGTGTTCCACCACGAGCAAACTTTGTTGGAATGATACAATCACTCATATCAACTCCATTTTCCCAGATCATCATTAGATCCTCTGGCATACCTACCCCCATTACATAGCGAGGCTTATTCTCAGGCATAAGAGGTGCTGTGTATGAAACAGCTTTTTCCATTAAGTCTGGCCCCTCACCAACACTAACGCCACCAATGGCATAACCAGGAAGATCTCTTTCTACTAATTGCTCAAGACACTCTTTACGATACTCATCGTAAGTTGAGCCTTGGATAATTCCAAAAAGAGACTGCTTTGGATTGGTCCAAGCATTAATACAACGATCAAGCCATCTATGGGTTCTATCAATCGAATTTTTTACATAAGCTTTGTCTGCAGGATAGGGAATGCACTCATCAAATGCCATCATAATGTCAGAGCCAAGATTCTGCTGAATTTGAATACTTGTTTCAGGAGTTAATAGGATATCTTTCCCTTTCGGTCCTTTGAACTTACTCCCTTCTTCAGTAATGGAGTTCCCTTGTAAACTGAATACTTGAAAACCGCCAGAGTCAGTTAGGATTGGTCGATCCCAGTTCATGAATTTATGTAGACCACCTGCTTTTTTGATTAAGTCACTGCCAGGAGTTAGGTGGAGGTGATAAGTATTTGATAAAATTATAGGAATATTCATATCAACCAATTGGCTAGGTTGAAGGGCTTTTATTGCTCCATGAGTTCCAACTGGCATAAATACTGGAGTTGGTATTTCTCCATGTGGAGTGATAATAACTCCGGCTCGAGCATTACAATTTTTGTCCTTATGTATGAGCTTAAATTGAAAGTGCTTACGATTTTCAGATCTGATTTCCATAGTTTGGCCTTTTTCTCTTTGTAATCGATCTTTCATATATACGTTGGGTGAAAGTTTGAAAAGGATCAAAATGAAAAATTATAAGAATTACCTATTTATTATTCCCATTCTCGTACTAACGCTTCCTTTAAAGCGAGAGTCGCTAAGTGGTGTGTGTGTGAGAGTTCTTGATGGAGATACAATTATAGTTCAAAGGGGAACTAAGTTGGAGAAGGTGAGACTCGCCTTTATAGATGCACCTGAGATAAGCCAGTTCTCAATATTCAATAAAATAAGAATTGGAGAGAAGTCTAAAGAGTTCTTAGAGCAAAAGATCCTTAATAAGAATGTATTAATAAAACTTTATGGAAGAGGAAAATATAAAAGATGGATCGGTGAGGTTTTCTATAAGGGGGAGAATATCAATCTTGCAATTGTTCTGAGTGGGAATGCAGTTTTATATAAGTTTAAGAAGTACCCTACAAATTATCATAGGGTAGATTATCATAGCTCTCAATTTCTAGCTCAAAATAAGAGAGTCGGTATTTGGGGAACTTATGGCTTTGAAAACCCTCAGCACTATCGTCGTAGAGGAGGAAAGAATGTTAAGCAATAAGCCTGATAGTATATTACTAGGAGACTTAAAAAAACTGGTTACTACTGAGAGAAGAATTCTTTCAGATGTTATATGTCACTTAGAAGAAGTAAATAGAAGGAAATTGTATGTGGAGTTAGGTTACCGATCACTTGTAAAATATTGTGTTGGTGAACTTAGGTACTCTGAAAGTGCAGCATATAGAAGAATTAAAACTTTAAAGCTTTCTAAAAGTGTCCCTAGTTTGATGGGAGATATAAAAAGAGGAGCTATAAACCTTTCACAATCAACTGTTGCTCAAAAATTGTTTGATGGAAGAAAAGTAGATCCTAAAAAACAAATAGAAATAATTAAGGAAATAAAAAATAAGTCAGCAAAGAAATCAGAGGACATTATTAGGGAGATGTTAGATCTTCCAAAAAGAAAGTGCTTCTTCTCAATAGAGGTAAAAGATAAAACACTTGAAAAATGGAACGAAGTAAAGGCAAGGTTTGCACATTTGGACTTAACTGATGAAGCACTGTTTAACCGTATAATGGATATGGCAGTAAGTAGTGTTTATGCTTTAAAGAGAGGTAATGATTTGTTTTCAAACAAGTTATCAGGTTTTAAGTCCAGTAACCCGAGGTATATATCAAAAAATTTGAGAAGAGAAGTGTATGACAGGGCAGGGAATAAGTGTGAGCGGTGCTGCGGTGTTTATTCACTGGAAATTGAGCATATTAAGCCAGTAGGAGTTGGGGGAAAAGCAGAGTTAGAGAATTTAATGTTATTATGTAAGGCATGCAATATTAGAAGTGCTATTAAGTTTTATGGTTTGGAGAAAATGAAGAATTATGTATAAAAAAAGCCCATGTAATGAAACATGGGCTTTTATGTACTTATATTAGTTTATTATTAGTAAGTTATTTTTAAACCAGCGTTTACTCCAACAAGTTCTTCAGCAAAAGACTTATTGGCTTGAACATATATCCTTACAAATGGAACATTGAATTGTAGACCTACAAAACCGCGGTAATTTGTTGCCATACCTTCTCCAGATGCTGATTCATCTGCAGAGATATTTGCAACGTATGTATCACCACCAGCATTACCATTAAATGTACCATCAGCATTTAAGTCCACGTCAGTTTCAGAAGTTAAATTATAATCAAAACCTAAGCCACCATATAAAGATAAAACATATAGAGCTCTAATAGAAGTTGAGATTTCAAAAGGGATACTTGTTACCGTACTATCCATATCAAAAGTTACATTACCATTATTAAATGTTCCTGATGCACCGGTTCCTTCATCTGTAACAGTTTCATCTTCTAAGTCTTGGCTTAATTCAATTCCCATTTTATTTCTTTGGATACCAGTATGAATATGTAATCCGCCCCATTGAAGCATATAACCTGGAACAATATCAACAGCATCCATTAACCTATATCTTGCCATTACAGAAAAAGATGAAAGTTCACCTTCACCTGTCGCATTGTCGCCAACTTCTTGATCTAGGTTATAACTCATAAATGATACAAAAAGGTCCATTTTCTTAAATTCAATTGGCCCAATTTTATCAATAGGTAAGAGATCTAAGTTGATACCAACTGTAAGAGCACCACCAAGTCCAAAACCTTCAGCAGACTCAGGCTCATCAACATCACCTTGTGCTGCAAGACCAAATGAAGGTTTGAATACGAATAAGCTAAAGTTTTCTGCATATTCTGAGTTTTGCCCCTTCATAGCAAAGCCAGTTGCATTAGAGATACCATCGGCATACTTGTCTATAGAGACATCTGGAGTTTCTGAGTTTAAATAACTATTTAATTCATCTTCAAGAGCTTGGCAGTTCGCTGTATTTGCACCACCATTACAGGTACTACTAATTGTAATATTCACAGCTTCAGACTTGAATGAGATTAAAAACAAAGACAATAATAATAATAACTTTTTCATGAAAAATTCCTTTTCTTCACCCTTAACTTTACACCATCCCATTTTAAACGAATTCTAATGATTTTCAATTGTTAAATATCTTCCTCATGCTCAAAAGAGTCAGGTAAAAAGGTGAAAAAGCCTATGAATTTAGGTTGTTTTCTTATATAAACAGTCGGGAATAAGGAAAAATTAAGGTAATTATGGCTGATACATTTGAATCACTAGGTATTGATGAGGACTATAACTCTTTCTTAAAGGAGGAGGGGATTAAGAGCCCAAATCAAATGCAAAAAGAGGTAATTAAATCATTTATTAATGAAAGAAGTATTGTTTGTTTAGCACAGACAGGTTCTGGAAAAACACTTGCGTATGCTCTTCCAAGTACTGAACTAATGAAGAGAAAAGAAAATGATGCTGGTGTTTCTACTAAAGAAGGTAGTCCCAAGATTATTGTTATTTCGCCAACAAAAGAACTTGCCTCTCAAATACAAAAAGTTTTTAAATCAATCTCACATCATGTGGCATTTCGAACAAGAAAAGTTGTTGGAGGAGAAAAAAGAAGTGTTAAAGCTAGTGCTTTTGAAGTTTTGATAGCTACTCCTCAGAGACTCGCAAAGGGACTTAAGAGTGGAGAAATTAATACTTCACAGTTACAAGACTTAATCTTTGATGAAGCTGATAATTTATTTGAAATGGGCTTTATTAAAGAAGTTGAAAACATTTTAAGGCATGTTGATTTTCAAGATACAAGAGTACACTTCTTTAGTGCCACTCTTGGAGAGAAGGCTAAAGAGTTTATTGAAGAAAAGTTTAAAAAACTTGATGCTAAATGGTTTAACTTTGAGAGTAACAAAGTTCAAAAAAGAGTAGAAACTTACAATATTTACCTATCTCCAAAAGAGAAGTTAAATATGTTGAAAGCATTTTTTGATAAAACTGTAAAAGGAAGAGGAATTGTTTTTGTTAATCAAAAAAATCAAGTCGTAGAAATTGATGAGTTTCTTAAAACAACTAAATCTAAACTTAAATATAAAATCATTCATGGTGAAATGTCTCAAAAAGACAGGGAAGCAACACATAAAGCTTATGTTCAAGGTAAGTTCCAAGTACTTATTGCTACGGATATTATGGCTAGAGGAATTGATATCAAAGACCTTGAATGGGTATTAAATTTTGGTTTACCTAAAACAGCAATATACTATCTACATAGGTCAGGAAGAGTCGGCCGTGCAGGAAAAGGTGGAGTCGTTTATAACTTTATAACTCATTATGACTCAAAGCTTATTGGATTTATTAATGATGCGATTAAGTCTCAAAGCACTCTTAGTATTGATTTGATAAAGAAGGCCACTCAAAAAGCTTCCAAAAAACAGACTGGAAAACAAGTAAAATCTGATAAAAAGAAAAAAACTTCGACTAAAGTTACAAAAAGATCAAAAAGATACGAATCAAACGCTAGTTCAAGGCCTAAAAAAGCTAAAAATAGCAAAAAAACTCAGAAGAGACGTTGATGGAGTTTTCACTTTAATCCTATAATAGGGGTATGAAAGTTTTAATTACAGGTGGAACAGGTTTTATAGGTTTAAGACTTATAAAAGAATTGAAAAGTCAGGGACATGAAGTTCTCGGTTTAACTAGAAACATTGAACAAGCTCAAAGAAAAGATACTGATGTAATTTGGATTCCATGGAAAAGTCATAATGAAATCATAGACTTTACTCCATATGGAAAAATTGATGCTATTATAAACTTAGTTGGTGAGAACCTCGCTAATAAGCGGTGGAGCAACGAGCAAAAGAAAGTTATTTATAATTCTAGGGTTGAAGCAACCCGTAATTTATGTAAGTCAATAAAAGAGTCTCAAGGAAAAATAGATACATTCATCTCTACTTCCGCAATTGGTATCTATGGGAATCGACGCAATGAAGAAATTCATGAGAAGTCTCTTATTGTCGATGACTTTGTAGGGTCCTTGTGTAGAGACTGGGAAGAGGCGGTTACAAGTAATTCAGATATTTATAATCGATCTGTAATTATTAGAGTAGGTTTAGTTTTAGGTAAAAATGGTGGCATGATGGAAAAGTTATTGCCTCTTTTTAACTTAGGACTTGGTGGTAAGCTTTCTCATGGTAATCAGTATATGAGCTGGATTCACTTAGATGATATTTGCAGAATCTTCATAAAGGCATTAAACGATCATAAAATGCAAGGCGTTTATAATGGAACGGCTCCATTTCCTGTTACTAATAAAGAATTTACGAATACTCTAGGACGAACTATTAGAAAATCAACATTCTTCTCGGTTCCTCGTTTTGCACTAAAAGTTGTTATGGGGGAGATGGCAGAGCATGTTTTGAGTGGTGCAAAAATTATTCCCAAGCGACTTAAAGAAGATAATTTTCACTTTCTATTCCCAACCGTTGAGGTGGCAATTAAAGATGTCGTTTCAAAGGAGAAAAGTTCATGAGACTACTTGGGGTCCTTGTTTTTATCTTCGCAATTAGTGGCTGCAATGAAGAAGCTCCGAATATGGATCAGTTAGAACTTTTAGAGCTAATTAAATCTTTAGAGTCTGATATTGAAGTTCTGGTTCCACCAAGCTTAAATAAACCTCTCGTTTATTGCTATAAATATTTACCTCCTTGTAAGTTAGGTTATAAAGTTAAAATTAAAGGATTAGAGGTAACAGCTCTTTATTATGAGGAAAAGAAATCTGCAAAAGAGTCAGCTAAGTCTCTCAAGGGGTATCAGTTTCGAAACTGGGCTTTTGATGATGTGAAGGGGGAGCCTATTTTGGAACGGTTTTTTGAAAATGAGCTTGGTGCCCAGAAAAGATTTTAGAATATTGAGTCTTCAATCTTACTTTTAAAAAAATCTGCTTTTTCTATCCATCTTTTTTTAACTTCCGATTCGACTTCACTTTCGCTTAAAGTTTCGTTAAACAAAACCATCCATCTATTAATTTCACCTCTTTTAACTCCTAATACTTTGTGGCGATTAATTAAATCAAAAGGAGGATCAGCTTTGACAAAGACCTTTCCATTGAGTTGTAAGAACCAGAAATTAGCAATTCGAGGTATATGTTCTTCAAAGTCTTCAATCTTACGAAAATGATAACCAATCATAAAGTCATGAGTAGCTTTTTGGTAAAACTTTTCAATAATATTTAAGATGGTATCAAAAGTGATCATGGGACTTAAAGGTAAGGCACTCTTGGGTTTTGGTGCGTACACCCAAGTCTTTAAAACGATTATAATCTCTAGTTTGGTTTAAGAAATGTAGGTGCGACCAGTCTCTATTCTCATAAAAGCTAAGTATACTCGCTTGAATCAAAAGATCTTTGTCTAGATCTCTATCAAGAGCTATAAAGTCACAAAAAACGTGATTAGCTTTTCCTTCAATAAAATAGATAATTGCCTTAACTTCCTCATCTGTTTCAAGGGTGAAAAAATTCTCACAGAATTTTATGTATATTTGAACTCTATTATTGTTTTTAAACTCATTGTACTGTTCTAGCCCTTTTGATTTATATGAAAAGCAGGACTTAAATTGATTATAGTTTCCAAACTTAAAACCTGGTTTTTGATATAAGTCTTTCCAAAGACTTTTTATATTTTTTTGAATCGCAGGGCTCAAGGCATTCAAGTAGTCTTGATATGAGTCTTGATTTTTTATAAGACCATCAACGAGAACTTCAGTTTGAGTTTTTATAGGTGAAAGATCATTTAATTGATCATGATCCTTCTTTTCAATTTTTAAAAAATGAAAATTAATATCTTCTCTTTCATTATATTCCCGAATAAGGCTTTTTGCGTTTTCTAACCCTTCTTTAGAATATTTAGGTTCAAAAATAACACCTTGAAAATTCTCTCCAAACATACTCCAAATTAAACTCTTCTCTCTTTTTGCATGACCTAAGAATTTACCGAGAAAGCTTCCATGTGACTCTTTGTTGTGAATGCATGCTTGAGCATAACCGACAGGGGAGTTGTGCTCATTTCCAAAAAATAAATAGTACGCAAAATGAACATCTTCAGGGGTTTTTTCTTCTTGAAACTTAATCCATTCAAAACTTGGAATTTTGTCTTTTAATAATTCCTCTAGACTGGGAATGAATTCCGGGTCTATCTCAAAAGCAGAATGGTATTTCTGAGTGATTAACATAAGATTATTCTAAAAATTACATTGTTTTAAGTCAAAACAAGTTTTGCTTAAGGCTAATCTTTATATTGACTGCCACAGTAAGGACAAAAAGACCAAAACTGCTTATCAACAGTTTTTTTACAGCTTTCACAAATTATATTATCTGCTAGATCTAGCATTTCTTCATCAAGAGCAAAGATATTTTTCTTCATCGCTCTGAAGGTTTGCTCACTTGCGAGCCAAGTATTCTCTAAGGTTGGGTGAGGTTTGAATAGGCCGTGTTCTACTTTGTTATCTACAAGAATTTGTACATTTACATCTTGAGCATGATCAAGTGCGTAGAGTGGTTTATTAACAGCGTTTTCAAGTTGTTTTACTTTTTCAAGATCACGCATCAATGCGTCAGCTATTTTACGATCCATCATAAAATATCCTTTTTAAAGGGATTTACTTAATAATTATACCAACACATCTTACTGATATGCCAGTTGCTGAAATACTAGTCTTGCTCAGAATTCCGTCTTTCTGATTAATAGTCCAAGCCTGATTAGTATCACTAATATAATTTGCACTCCAATAGGTCTTGCTAGCAAGATCATCTAATACAAAGCGAGCACCATTTATATCTGCTAAAAGAAAGTCATTTCTAGTTGGAAGCCTTAGTTTAATTTCATCAGGAGTTAGACCTGCAAAATAGTCAGTGTTTTCATCTGCAACGTCTTGAGTCAAAAAGTCATTATGACAAATTGCATTTGTACTTGCGACTTCACTTCCACTTGCTATTGGCCAAGTGGCTTCAGTAATATTATCTGTCCAAACTAAATTTGTACTTTCATCTAACCAAATATGACGATCACCCTTTTTAAGTACAAGCACCCAATTACCTTCACCTGAAAGACCATTTCTTTTACTTTCCCAATAACGAGCATCAGGATTGCTTTTGAACTTTTCTTTACAGTCAGCAATACGCTTTTGAATATTCGGTGAATTATCGTCAGCTAAAAGCCCACAGTCTGTATTATTACCAGAACTTACATAATTAATTGTTTGCTCATCAATATCGTGGGCCTGTCTATCAGGGATACCAAAAATATTATCTGGATAGGCGTTCGCTGA
>CAJXHA010000030.1 GCA_913053615.1 uncultured Bacteriovoracaceae bacterium
TTTGCTATGTTTCAAGTCCATGATTTTACAGTACTTTTTACTATATTGTATCAGTCACGTAAATTCAACACAAGTTGACATAGGAAGCAGAAAATATTTCCCCTAAATAAAAATACTATCTAAAACTGCGCTTACTTCCACCTTCTGGTTTGGTTTTCTTTGCAAGCTCAACATTAATAGTTCTTCTATTCCACTTAGTATTATCCATATCTAAAACTCTCGTTTTATATTCATTTGGAAGTTCAAAGAATGAAAAACTATCTTTAACATCGATGCGTCCAACAACACTACCTTTAACATCAAGATTATTAGCAAGCATTCGAATAACTGAACCAGGCTCCATTCCATCATTTCTACCAAGAGCTAGGAAAAAGCGATCATAACCTTTTTGAGCAACATTTCTTGCTTCTTTGCCAGCTCCACCTTTGCGATCTGATCTGCGCTCACCTCTTCTATCACTTCTTCTATCTCTTCTATCACCTCTTTCATTTCTCTTAGGTCTTCTGAGTTCAAGTTCTTCTTTATTGTTATAGCGTTTTAAATCTTTAGAGATTAAACGGTAAACACCTTTTAAGATTTCTTCTTTATCTAAAACAGAGAACTCTTCATAAAAAGCGTCAAAATCTGGATTCTTCTCTTCTTCAAAGTATGAAATTGAACGCATAAACTCGCCACTGGCCTTCTTGCGTAGAACATCTTTGATATCATTAATCGTAGGAAGCTTAATTTCATTAATTTTAGCTTTCGTGATTCTTTCAATGTCTTTTACTCTACGTAATTCACTAGGTGGAATTAAAGAAAGTGCAACACCTTCGTTTCCACCACGTCCTGTACGTCCAATACGGTGAACATAAGACTCATTATCTTGTGGTAAACAAATATTGATAACGTGAGTAAGGTCATTAACATCAATTCCACGAGCAGCAACATCAGTACAAATTAAAAGTTTTACTTTTTTCTTCTTAAATTTGTTCATAGTAATATCTCTTTGGTCTTGGACCATATCACCATGAAGTGCATCTGCTTCATATCCTCTAAAATTCAATTCATCTGAGAGCTTTTTCGCTCCGATTTTAGTTCGAGTAAAGACGATGGCATAAGTATCTTGGTGATAATCAAGATAACGAGAAAGCGCTTCCGCCATATTTCTTTCTTCCACCACAACAAACTCTTGTCTTACAGAGCTTGCAGTAAGGATTTTCTTAGTTACTTTAACCACCTCAGGCTCATTAAAGTGTTTATTAACAAGATTTAAGATTGCCTTAGGCATAGTTGCTGAGAACATCCAGATTTTTCTTTCAGTATTTGTAACACTATCAAGGATTTCATTAACATCTTCAAAAAATCCCATATCAAGCATTTCATCTGCTTCATCTAAACAAAAGTATTTAATCTGATCTAAATTTAGTGCATCTCTTTTAATTAAATCTAGAACACGCCCTGGTGTTCCCACTAATATATGTGGCTTAGTTTTATGTAATGATTTAACTTGGCTATAAACCGGAACACCACCGTAAACACAGAAAGTTCTTAGTGGATCATATTTAGAAATCTTTTCAATTTCACCTGCAATTTGATTGGCAAGCTCACGAGTAGGAGCGAGAATAATTGCCTGGATACCTTTTTTAGTTGATTTAATTTTCTGAATTAATGGAATCGCAAAAGCAGCAGTTTTACCTGTACCTGTCTGTGCTTGCCCAACGAAATCAATATCTTGTTCGATAAGCTTTGGAATCGCTTTCTCTTGAATTTCAGTTGTTTCACTAAAACCCATCTCAGTAATGGCCTTTAGAATTCCCTCTTTAATACTTAACTCTGTAAATTGCATTATTTCCCTTTCAGCACTAGCTTTTGTCCACGAATTCATTTATATATGGTCTATCTAATGCAATGTGTGACTTTAAGGAAAATTAAGGAATCTGACTACTAATAGGTAAAAATTACATGAAACTAAATGAAGAAAAACTAGAAATTTACTTTGAAAAGCTTGAAAAATTCAATGGCGATAAGATGATGGAACTAGTTTCCAACTACTTAGATGATGAGGACATTGAAGTACTTTGTAACCATATCGAAGACTTCTATGGAGTTGATGATGATGAAGAAATCGGAATGCTCGCTCAGATTATGGTTTCAGGTTACGTGATGGGGAAAGAAGTTAATTAGAATTACTCGCTAATTCTTTTTGAATCTCTACCCAAAAACCACGCATGTGAGATATCTCTAAGAGAAAGTAATTAGCTCTTCTAACAGAGCTCTTAAAACTTTCACGATCTGATTTATTCTCTAAGTCACGTAGATGATTCATTAATTGAAAACCAACTTCCCCCTCTTTGAAGACATTAACAAACTCACGATAAAGAGTATCGTTTGCGTCCTCAGGAGTAATGTGGAATGAACCAGACTGAGAAGAAAAATCTTTTACTTCAAAGATTAAATTAAAGTAACCATAAAGCTTATTAAAGATATCATGGTTAACTTCGTTATCACCAATTGGTCCAAGCTTAATCATATTATCTAAACTCTCAGTGCGACAAAGTTTAAAATATAAGCTCATTTTATCTTGATCTATTTTAAGCCACCAACTATCTCCAGGATCAGAAATATTCATGACATGTTCTTCATACAGAGGAAAACGTTTATTCGCTAAATTATTTACGATTGTTTTAGCAATAAAGATATCATCACACTCAAAGTAAGCTAGCTCATCCATTGGATTGATAGCCTCTGTAAGCCTGAGTTTCTTTAACATATCTGGAGAATCAATAAATTTAGGAATATCGATAGAAAGATCACGAGACTCAATGGCCCTAATGACAAAGATAGATCCTTTTTGCTCTAAGTGATAAACTACTCCAGCTGACTTAGGTATCTCTTCTTTAGGTGAGCTTTCTTTACCGTAAACATTTTCAAACGTTTCTTTTACAAGTTCGGAAATTTCATCCATGAACATATCCATAAACTATCCTTGTTTTTTACCAAAGAGCTTTAATTAATTGCAGTAAAATAATCACAATCAATGGACTTGGATCCATTGGTACATCTTTGGGTAGATATTTTCTAATGGGCGCTTCAGTGAAGTCTGCGGCCTTTCTAATGTACTGAGCCCATTCTTGTTTTTGATATTTTGGGAAGTAGCTCAAAATCGCATCTAAAATGATGACATACATATATAAATTTATGATGACTCTTATCATAAGAATATTTTAAAAACTTCTGTGCAGCTTGGCAAATTTTAAAAAGGTTTATAATTGGCAAGAAAACTTGCACAACCTAGAACCGCAAATAAAATCCAAAATGCTTTAGGTGAAAATTTTGGAAAGCGCTTAAGCACAATATGTCCAAACATCCCAACGAAGACCCATATAGCGACTTTAAATTTTAACCATAATGGCCAACCAGCTCCATGGGCAATACCAATGCGCGCAATAAGACCAAAGCCTGATACAAGGATGAATACGAGAGCTATACCAGTAAGAATGACTTCTTTTTTAATATTTTCTTTCTTAATCGTTGCAGACATATATAAAGAGAAAAAGAGTACAATCGATACGACGTGAATAATTTTATAAAATGCATAGCTCATAGAAACTCCTAAATTTCTTTTAATACGGCCTTAAATAACTGCCAAAATTTATCTACTGTTTGTATATTAATTCTTTCATCTGGAGAATGTGCCCCCATAATGGTCGGACCAAATGAAATAACATCTATTGGTCCTATCTTATCTCTTAGTATTCCACACTCAAGTCCAGCATGAATAGCAGTAATATGAGGTTTTTCATTAAAAGTTTTTTCATAAATACTAACGACTTGATCTAGTAGTGCATTTTCTCTAATTGGCTTCCAAGATGGATACTCAGAATTAGATGTAACTGAAAATTCAAAAAGCTCACCTAACTCTCTCACTTGTGCCTCTAAGCTTTTAACTTCTTCGCGATCAAAGAACCTTAAAGAAGATTGGATATAGCACTTGCCATCTTTATAAATGAATTTTGCCATATTATTACTCATACTCACTAACTTCTCTTCACTAGCAAGGTCATAACTATGAGCTCCGTGTGGGAATAGGCCAATCATAGCTATTAACTTTGATGAATCAGCAAGACTTAAACTCTTTGTAAACTCAGCCTCAGCCAAAATAAACTCAAAGCCTTTATCCTCTGGTTTAAAGTAACTTCTAAAACGCTTCTCAACTTCATCTAAAATATCATTTAGCTCAGCTGCTAGATCTGTTTGGCTTGAAAATAATACACTAGCGTCTCTTGGGATAATATTATGGGCCTTACCACCAACAAAAGAGTGAATTCTGATCTTAGTTTTTAACTTTTGTAAAACTTCATTAAGTTTTTTAATGGCATTTGCTCTTTGTTCATGAATATCTACCCCTGAGTGGCCACCAGTTAGCCCCTGAAGCGTTAATTCATATTTAAAGAAGTTATCATCATCAGTTTCACTAAGCTCTCTATTAAGCTCGTAATCAATTCCACCAGCGCATCCTATGTATAAGCTACCCCATTCTTCTGTATCGAGATTGAGCATTTTCTTACTTGATAAGTATTTTGTTTCTAAACCAAGTGCTCCGTTAAGACCTGTTTCTTCATCCACAGTGAATAATAATTCTAAAGGTGGATGCTCTAAGTCTTTTTCAAAAATAGTTGCTAAAGCACAAGCACAACCAATTCCATTATCAGCACCAAGGGTAGTACCTTTTGCTTTAAGCCAACCACTATCAACATAAGTTTCGATTGGATCATTTTCAAAATCAATATCTTTACCTTTAATTGCATCTGTCACCATATCAATATGGTTTTGAATAAGAACCGAATCACCATTTGCTTGTGAGCCCTTACCTGGCACTTTAATTATTATATTGCCAGCTTGGTCCTGAATATATTCAAGGCCCTGGTCTTTTGCTAAATCAATTAAATACTTTTGAATCTTTTCTTCTTTTTTTGAAGGCCTAGGAGTTTGCGTAAAATCGTAAAAAATGTCCCATAGCTTTAGATTCTCTGGATAATTTTCTGGTTTTTGCATATATCTGTCCTTTTTTATCAGTTTAAGTTATCGAAGGAAAAGCATTAAGGCAATGTCTTGAGTCCTTGATATAAAGTTCGTATAATGGCTGCATGAGAAATTTATTAATAATTACCCTACTTTTTATAACTTCCTGTGCCAATATTGAAGAAAGAGACAAAAAACGTGATCTTCAATCTAAAATCATTCGTCTCATAAGCGAGAAAAATAAGCGCTATGCTGCCTGTGCGAGAGAAAACAATATCTTCAAAGTAACTGGTAAAAATAGAGTCAAAGTCGACATGCAATTGACTCTTAATTCAGATGGAAAGATTAATAAGTTTGAAATTATAAACAATATGTTCGCTGATAAATTTGTAGACTGTATGTTCAATGTTACAGATCTGATTGCCTTTCCAAAGCTTTCAGAAAATGAAGTCATTGAACTAACTCAGCCCTTTATATTTAAGAAGTAATTTTTCTAAAAATTCTTACGTTTTTCTCACTATGAATTAATTCCAATTTATAGTGATTTGCTAGCCAAATAAATGTCTCGTTAGAGTAAAAAGACACATGGGTATCATCATAACGATAACTCCAGTTTTTAAAGTCGATACTATCATTTAAAATAGAAGTCATAAGTGCTAAAACTCCATTAGAGTTTAATAAGCTCAACATATGATCAAATGACTTTCTTGGTTCATGAAAGTGCTCAATCACCTCTGTTGAAGTAATAAAATCATATGACTTCTCAATACTCTTTTTGGCATAGATAGGATCAAAAATATCGACTTTAAATCCATCTCTTTGCATCAGCTCAGCAAGGACAGGCTCTGGTCCAGATCCATAATCTAAACCAATATCACTCGATGTAATAAAATTCTTAGTTGGTGCAATTAATCTATTTAAAAAATTAGTATAACCAGCATCCTCAATATTATTTTCATGGAAGTCATAACGTGATTTTTCAGTAGATTGATTAAGTAAGTATTCTCTTCCAATAAAAGTCAGCTCACAAACTGAACAATGATAATATTTGGCCGGAAATGGCTTTTCAGCATTTAACTTTTCTTTAATTTTATCACTTAAACATAAAGGACAATTAGAAGTCATTATCTTCAGCTTTAATCCAACCTGTAATAGCTAATTTAATTGCTCGTTCTACTGGAATATCTAATGGAGTAACTGAACTTCTTGGAACAATGGCAGTAAATCCTCCCAACATATAACTCATAGGAATATACACTGCAATATCACCTTCATTAACTGAGTCAATTGGTAAATCACTAAACTCTTCACGGGTTACCAAACCAATTGAACGAAAGCCGATCTTCTCAAAGTTCACAAATACTACTTTCTTCATTTTATTTTGAGAGTTTCCAGCAAAGAGAGAAATTAAATCCTTAATAGGCGAGTAAATAGCTTTAATAAAGGGAGCTCTTTCAAACTTACTAATTCCCCACTTTACAACTTTACCAGTGATAAAATTTGAAACCAAAACCCCAACAGCTAGTATCGCTATAAAAGTTAGAGCAATTCCAAGACCTGGAACGTAGAGAGAATCCCCGATAATCTTTTTAATGAAACCACCAAAAACAGATTCGGCCTTAGTCGCAACTAATATTAAAATATAAAGAGAGATAGTGACGGGAAGAACAACGATAAGTCCTTTAAAAAACAATCTATTTAATAGACCCATAAGATACCTTTTTTAATGTAGATGAATTAATAATAATAAGGACTTTAGATTTAGGCAAAAAAAAACCCCTCTTGCGAGGGGCTTATTTAAAAATTACTTTTTCTTAGCAACTTTTTTCTTAGTAGCTTTTTTCTTAGCTACTTTTTTCTTAGTAGCTTTTTTAGCTACTTTTTTCTTAGTAGCTTTTTTCTTAGCTACTTTTTTCTTAGTAGCTTTTTTCTTAGCTGCTTTTTTCTTAGTTGCTTTTTTCTTAGCTACTTTCTTCTTAGTTGCTTTCTTAGCTACTTTCTTCTTAGTAGCTTTTTTCTTAGTAGCTTTCTTCTTAGTAGCTTTTTTCTTAGCTACTTTTTTCTTAGTAGCTTTTTTCTTAGCTACTTTTTTCTTTGTTGCTTTCTTAGCTACTTTTTTCTTAGTAGCTTTTTTCTTAGTTGTTGCTTTTTTAGCTGCCATAAATTTCCTCCCAGAAATTATTTTTTTTACTTTACAAATAAAACTGCATCCAATTTTAGAATAAACAGTTTTTTATTTTAACGCAAATAAAAAATATAAAATTTATTTCATTCTCGGCTATTTTGAGAAAAGACTTAAGAAAAAAACATTTCGTCCGAGGGAGGTGTTTTAAGGTTAAAAAAGTTTAAGTTAAGCTTATAATCAATGTTTCGAATGTTTTAAGGGGTAAGAAGGAGGAGAAAAAAAAAGTGTTTTTTCTCCCCTTTTTCTTAAAAAAACTATGTATGAGAAGGTGAAATTTCTTCCTCTTTTTCCTCTGAAAACTGGAAAATAACCTGCTTTTTTTCCAAAAGTGCCAACACTTTTCCTCCATTTTCGAGTTTTCCAAAGAGTAATTCATTAGCAAGTGGCTTACGAAGATGTTCATCTACCATTCTGGCCAGTGGTCTTGCACCCATTTTGGGATCATATCCCTCCTCGGCAAACCACTCAATTACGGATTTATCAACATCAAGTTCGACCTTTTTCTCAATTAATTGATTCTCTAATTCCATGATAAATTTCTCTACAATTGACTGCACATTCTTATCATTTAAAGAGTTAAAATGGATAATTGCATCTAATCTATTTCTGAACTCTGGTGAGAAATAATTCTTAATTGTTTGGTCTCTCTTCGCTGTATTAAGGCTTCTAGAGCTTAATCCAATCGATCCTGATTCCATTTCACTAGCACCAGCGTTACTAGTCATAATTAAAATGACGTTTCTAAAGTCAAAAGTTTTGCCGTTTGAATCTGTTAGTTTCCCATGGTCCATAACCTGTAAAAGAATATTAAAAATATCTGGATGGGCCTTTTCAATCTCATCTAAAAGTAAAACACAGTATGGATTTTTATTAACTTTTTCCGTAAGTATTCCACCTTGATCAAAACCAACATAACCTGGAGGAGCACCAATTAATTTAGATACTGAATGCTTCTCCATATATTCTGACATATCAATTCTTTCGAAGTGAATTCCCATCGTCATGGCCAATTGTTTAGCTAATTCTGTTTTACCGACCCCAGTTGGCCCAGCAAAAAGGAAGTTTGCAATTGGTTTTTGTTCATTTGATAGACCTGAACGAGATAAAATAATAGCATTTGATACTTTTTCAACTGCTTCATTTTGCCCAAATATCAACAACTTAAGATCTCTTTCAAGGTTTTTAAGCCTATCTTTCTCATTAACAGAGATATTCTTCTCTGGAATTCTTGCTATCTTTGCAACGATCTTTTCAATATCTTCTCTTTTAACTTCAGAGCGACGATCTTCAACACTAGCATCTTTATTTTTTATACGTAAAAAAGCACCGACCTCATCGATAACATCTATCGCTTTATCCGGTAATTTTCGATCTGTTATATGCTTATTTGCTAAATTAACCGCAACTTCTAAGACATCATCTCCAAATTCTACTTCGTGATGATCCTCAAACTTAGTCTTAAGTCCCTTAAGAATATTAATAGTATCTCCAATACTTGGCTCTTCGATATCAATCTTTTGGAATCTTCTAGTTAAAGCTTGGTCTTTTTCAAAGAATTTTCTAAATTCGTCATAGGTTGTTGAACCCATACAACGAATAGTTCCCTTACTTAAAGAAGGTTTTAATAAATTTGAGGCGTCCATACTACCAGCATTGGTAGAGCCTGCCCCAATGATATTATGAATTTCATCAATATAAAGAATACAACCATGATCTTCATTTTTTTCTTCAATGGCCTTGATTACAGATTTTAACCTTTCCTCAAAGTCACCTCTAAATTTTGTACCGGCTAAGAGTGCTGCCATATCTAAGCTGTAAATTTCCATATCTTCTATAATACTTGGGACTTTTCCTGCTTCAATTAAAAGAGCTAAACCTTCAGCAACTGCAGTTTTACCTACACCAGCTTCACCCACTAAAATGGGATTGTTCTTACGACGACGACAAAGGACCTGAATAACTCTTTCTAGTTCCTCATCTCGTCCAATAACGGGATCAATTTTTCCTTCACGAGCAAGTTCATTAAGATTGGTCGTAAATTCTTCCAGAATCTTCTTCTCTTTATTAACCTGTTCTCCTTCAAGTGGGTCACCTAAAGGATCAGCGTCTTTTGCTGGCTTATCCATTCCATGAGCAATCTTTTCTACTACATTTATTCTTTCAACACCTTGGCTTTTTAGAAGATAAACTGCCATCGAGTCTTTTGCAGAGAAAATCGCTACTAGTAAATTAACTGGCATAATGGCTTTCTTGCCAGAGCTTTGAACATGTAATGCCGCTCTTTGAATAATTCTTTGTAAAGTAAGTGAAATCTCTGGTTGATAATGAACACCATTTTCCTTAGCAATCCTTCTCATTTCATCGTTTGAGAATTGCTCTTGAGATAACTCTTCTATTTCTTCATCACTCAGAATCGAAAAATTGTCATCATTATCAATAAATTCACTTAATTCTTGTCTAAGCTTGTCTAAGTTTACACCACAATCCTCTAAGACATTTTTCACATCTTTATCATCCACTAGGAAGTAGAGAACATTTTCCAGGGTTAGAAACTCATGTTTGAGCTCATTTGCCTTTCTTATGGCCTTATTTAAAATAATTTCTAATTGAGAACTAATCATAATTAACCTCTCCTACCTATTAATATGGGCACGATTTTGCTAATCGCAAGGTTCAATACTACTTTTTAATGGGTGGCCCTTGGCCCTAGAGTATTTATTTACTTTCTGAGACTTGGATTCTGCGACTTCGTGGGTAAAAATACCACAAATCCCTATCCCATCATGATGAACCTTAAGCATAATTGCATGGCTTTCATCATAAGTTTTATTAAAAAATTTCATCAATACATGTATGACAAACTCCATAGTGGTATAATCATCATTATGCATGAGAACTTTATACATTGGCGGCTTTTGTAGTTTAACTTTGTCAGCAATAGCAACACCTGGATCTCCCGATTGAGAATCATTGTCTGACATAATTGGAATATATTTTTGCATAATTATAAACCTCAGGCTTACATTATTAATCTCAAGGTATTATATTACTTTTTAAAGAGAAAGACACATGATTGAAAATAGACTTAGAAAAAACCTAAAAAAAATAAAAAAATTCACTCAGAACTCCAAAATTACGGCCTATCGCATCTACAATAAGGATATACCTGAGTACCCCTATCTGATAGATATTTATAATGAGTATGCAGTTATCTATGAAAAGGGAAAGAGACTAGATGACTCAGATGAATCGCAGAATCTTAGAGAACAAAAAAAATCTGAAATCCTTCTTGCACTAAAAAGTATATTTGAAATAAGTGAAAACAATATCATCTTCAAAGAGAGAAAAATTCAAAATAATAAAAATGATCAATATACAAAAAATGATAATCTAAAAGAGATGATTGTCGTCCAAGAGGAAGAGAGACAATACTATATAAACCTTTATGACTATCTTGATACAGGTTTATTTCTTGATCACCGCTGGCTAAGAAGAATCGTTCAAAAAGAATCTAATAGAAAGTATTGCTTAAACCTCTTTGCTTATACGGGCTCAATAAGTGTTGCCATGAAAAAAGGTGGTGCAAAAAGAGTGATAACCGTGGACCTTTCCAAGACTTACTTAAAGTGGGCAAAAGAAAACTTTAAGCTTAATGAGCTTGCTTATATAGATCAAGATTTCATTCACTCAGATGTCTTTAGCTATTTAAAAGAGGATCATGACTACTTTGATATAATTGTTTGTGATCCACCTACATTTTCAAATTCAAAGAGACTAACTTCTGAATTCGATGTTCAAAGAGATCATATCGGCCTAATAAATCTTTGCATGAAGAACTTAAGCCGTGATGGGAAACTATATTTCTCTACAAACCTACGTAAGTTTAAAATGAGCTCGGAAATTGCGGAGAAGTTTAACGTAAAAGACATATCAGGGAAGTCTCTTGATATGGACTTTAATCAAAATACCAAGAGATTTTTATTTGAAATAACTTTTATTCAATAGAATCTGACTCAAAGTGAATTAAGTACCCATCGTGATCTGAAGGTAGAGTCTCTGTTCCAGGAATTGGGCTTTCAAAAATTTCTTCAATTCTATTAAGCTTGATACCTGCATTCTCTGAATAAAGAATCATATCAACAGTATCAGTTACCAGTTCATCCTCAGAATCATCTTCACCTAGTTCACAACCAGCTGTTCGAAGACAATCAAAGCTTGAATTAACTAAGCCAAGATGTTCTTCCATCACAGAGTATTCATCTCTATTTTTTGGTTTAATATTGAAATCACCAGCGAAGATAATTTTAGCGTCTGCTGGTAAATTATTTTTTATATACTTACCAATAAGTTTTACTTGGGATAAGCGCGACCTAATACTTTTTCTATTTATACAAGAGCCCATACTTGAATTACTTGCGTTTAAGTGAGTATTCACTAAATAAGTATTAGTGCCTTTGATTTTTACAATTTGATAACCTTTGGCAGAGAAGCAATCCCAACCAGCACATAGGAAAGTTGGAAAAGCAATATTCATAACAAACTCTAGCTCTAAGTCAGAGAGAATAACTAAACCAGAGCCCAAAAGCTTTATTCCAAAACGATAAGGACCAGTAAAAGTATTCTTATAACCTGCATTCTCATTAATGAGTCGAATTGCTTTATATTTAAAGGCCTCTTGAAAGAAAATAATATCTGGTTGCTCTCCATTTTCTCGAAGTCTGGCCAATTCCTCTCCAATATATTGGAATTGAAAGTCTTTTCCACCACTTGCAATCCCCGGAAGGGCCTTAATATTATAACTCATAAACTTATACTCACGGGCATTGGCCTGGAGACTAAGTAGCACTAAGATCAATAAAAATATTTTCATAATTTGGGTATAGAACGAAACCACTCTGAATCAAATGACAATTGTTAAATCATAAAAAAAAAGGCGACATTAACTGTCGCCCTGCACGTTAATTTCAAATCGAAGGTCACTTTCTCCCCAGCGAGATGAAAACTTATATTGTATATAAATAGTATATTTATTATTTGTTAAAATGTAAGGCCCTAGAAATTTTGTTTTGCTAAATTACAGCTTAAGTAAGCTTTTGCTCATAAGTAGCTGAAATTTTGGACAAAAAAAGGGAGATCTTAGATCTCCCCTCTTTTATATACTTAAAATTCAAGTACTTAAGAATTACTCATCAACTGAGAAACCTTTTAACTTATCTGCCATAGCAGAAGAAGTAGTAGGCTCATCAGCTTTGTAACCTTTAAGGTCTGCATTTTCAGCATTTTTCTTAGATAAAGCGATTTTCTTATCATCTTTATCAATAGACATGATTAAAGCTTTAGTTTTATCACCAACTTTAATTACATCACTTGGCTTCTCTACTCTTTCTTCAGAAAGCTCAGAGATATGTACAAGACCTTCAATTCCAGTTTCAAGTTCAACAAAAGCACCAAAATCAGTAACTCTTACAACTTCACCTTCAACAACTGAACCAACTGGCATTCTTTCTTCAATTTTCTTCCAAGGATCTTCGTCTAATTGCTTAATCCCTAAACAGAATTTTGAATTATCTTTATCTACAGTTAAAACTGCAGCTTTTACTTTCTCACCAACTTTGAAGAATTCATTTGGATTAACGTTCTTCTTAGTCCAAGAAATATCACTTACGTGAATTAAAGCATCAACAGACTCTCCAAGATCGATAAAAGCACCAAAATCAACTACAGCTTTTACTGTACCTTCAACTTCTTTACCGATTGGATATTTCGCTTCAATTTCATCCCAAGGGTTAGCAAGTAATTGCTTAATCCCTAAAGAGATTCTCTTATTTTCAACATCTACTTCTAGTACTTGAGCTTCAATTGTTTCACCAACTTCAAATCCTCTAATAGGACCTTTATTAGATGTCCAAGAAACTTCAGATACATGTACAAGACCTTCGATTCCATCATCAAGTTCTACGAAAATACCGTAATCTTTGATTGAAACGATTTCACCTTTAACTTTTGTACCAGCAGTGTACTTCTCAGGAGCTGATTCCCAAGGGTTTGGTTGAACTTGCTTAAGACCTAAAGAAACTCTTTCTTTTGAAGAATCATACTTTAAGATCTTAACATCAATTTCATCACCAACTGCTAATAAGTTAGATGGATGCTTAACTCTTCCCCAAGACATATCTGTAATGTGAAGAAGACCATCAACACCACCAAGGTCAATGAATGCACCATAATCAGTAATGTTTTTAACGATACCTTTAACAATCATTCCTTCAGAGATTTGCTCAAGAGTTTCATCTCTTAATTTACCTCTTTCTTCTTGAAGAATTGCTCTTCTAGAAAGAACGATGTTTCCACGTTTCTTGTTAAATTTAATAACTTTGAATTCCATTGTTTTACCAATGAACTTATCAAGGTTCTTAGTAGGACGAATATCAATTTGAGAACCAGGTAAGAAAGCCTTAACACCGATATCAACAGATAATCCACCTTTAACTTTTGCAATAACAGTACCTTTAACAGCGTCACCGTTTTCGCAAGCTTCAGAAATTTTATCCCAAGCTTTTAAGATTTCAGCTTTATCCTTAGATAAAACTAAGTTTCCAAGATGTGATTCAAGTTTTTCTAAATAAACTTCAATTTCATCTCCAACTTTAACTTTTAAAGATCCATCATAATTTCTAAATTCTTTAGCAAATACGAGACCTTCTTGCTTGTATCCGATATCAATCGTTACAAGATCGTCAGTAATGTTTATAACTTTTCCTTTATAAACTTCACCTTCTTCAAAACTACCACCAGTAGTTTCATTAAGTAGACTTTCAAATTCTGAATTAGTTGTTGTTTCTTCAACGTCTCCAGTTTCTACTTCAAATTCTTTTGCCCATTCAGGGATTTGAGTTGTTGCCATACGACACCTCTAAAATATTTCGATAAATTCTCCAAAGGAGAGATGATTTTATAAGTTTTATCAAGACAGAAGTCAAATGATTGTTTTTATTAATTATTTCGCTCCAACGCTCTGCTTAAATTTTGTCGTTTGGAGTAATTTTTCTCATAGAATCCAATCAGTCTACTAACATATGCATCTAAACCATGGTTATCCACAAATGCCTGATGCTGACTGTCTAATTCATTCAAATAGGTTTGATCATTTAAGAGTATTTTCAATAGTTTAGATTTAATCTCTCTAGAGTCTGAAAAATAATAAGACTCTCCTGTCCATTTATACTGACTTAAAATAAATTGCCTTGAAGCTGTTCTTGGCAAGAGAACAGGCACCTTAGAAATCATGGCGGTCATTTCATAATCATTGAACGGCTCGTTAAACGCGGTGCCAATAAAAATATCTGCATTCTTAAAGGCCTCAGCCTCAGATGTAACTTTAAAGAAATGAACAGATTCTGATAATTGATTATCATGTCCTAGTGAAATCGTTTTTTCATACTCTTCAAATCTCTCAATATGAGTCATGGAATATACATTTAAATTCAACTTAAAGTTCAAATCCTCAACAGAATTATTTAAAGACTTTAATGCATAAATAATACTTTTCACTTGTTCAAGATCAGCAGGAGATGTCACAACACAATTTAAGTTCTTAATATTTAAGTCTCTGTCTTGTTCTTTTTTTATTGTATCAACACCATTTCCTGAAATCTTAATTCTTCTATTACTTACAGGTAATGTTTCTTGTGCTGTTTCCTTCATGGTGTGACTAAAAACTAAGAGCTGGTCAACACGCTTAAAAAGCCATGACTGCATAAAGGTATTTTGAGGGCTATCGAGATAGTCATTGAAAGTAAATAAAAGAGGGATACTAGGTTTTGCTTTTAATAAAAAGCATACTTCCCAAATAAATCCTAAGTTATAACAATGAACGAGGTCAAAATTAATAGACTTAAAAAGCTTTCTTAAATCGAGGAAATAACGGAAATCAATTAATTGATTTACTTTCTTACCAGTGTAATTAATGGTTTTAATATCCCACTTGATAGCTTCTTCATTTAATTTTGAATCTTTCAAACAAAATAAATGTGGGTTTCCTCCCATGTCACGATGAATAAGGCAGTCTGCGAGTGCCTTTCTTTCTAGCGTTCCCCAGCTTTGAGAAGGACAAATATAAAGTGTATTTAGATCAGAAAAAAGAATTTTTTCTTTCATAGCTCATACTTTTCAATATCACCAGTAATAGAGCCTATTTTTATCTCAGCTTCAAACTTTAAAAAGATTCGTTTTTCATCTGCAGAGAACCAGAAGGTCATATCCCCACTCTTCAAAGTATCGCCAGAGTACTTTGTATTCGCTTTTACAATATAAGCTTCTTTCTCTCCAATTTTCGTATCTATTTTCGCTGTTCCCATCACTCTGGTATTAATCATAATAATTTTACCTTGGTTCATAATAGGAATGCTGTATTCGCTCCCCTTATCCATTGGCAAACTTCTTAGAAAGTAAATAATAGATAGTGGGTCAACATAGTGAGTAGGAATATACTTTGTATTTTTCTTTTTCTTTGTCTTTTTAGAAGTTACTTTTTTATAAAAGGAATAAGTTTTTAACTCATCAAGATCAAATAGTTGAAGATCATCGACATCTTTATCTGACTCTCTTTGAATCAATGAAAATTTTAATGGCAAATTATTTTCAACACTAAAATAACTATCAACGGTGTCATCTAATTCATAGAGATAGCGATAGTAACTTGCAGTTTTAACTTTTGCATTAAAGTGATAGGCCTTTCTCTCTCCAATAAAAATAGGATCAAGAGTTGAGATGACAATTCGACCAGTAGAAACTCCCATATAGTTTATATCCATATAAACTCTCTCACCCTCAAACCAAACTGGTTTAAAGTTCTTCCAATTCTTTTTTGCTGCCTGACTAAGCTCTTTTAGATTAGCAGGATAATCTGCTGGATACTTGGACTTAATAGGAATAAGTTTTGGGTTTGGTTTGGGTTTTATTTCTTTTCTTGGAGCAGAAACTACTTTTTTAACCACTTTCTTTGTTTCTTTTTTAGATACTTCTTTTTTAGCTACTTTCTCTTCAGGCTCTTTAACTTTTGTGTCCTCTTCTTTTTTTGGAGCCGTTTGTTCTACTTCTTTCTTTGCTTCGAATTTACTCATTACATCTTCTTCAACTTCAAAAGACTTCATAAGCTTTTCACTTCGCTTTAGATTATCGTCATCATCACTAAAAAAAGATGACCACTTTATATTGGAACAAGAACTAATAATTAAACTTAATGTTAATAGAACAAAATATTTCACAACTACCTCGAATTATTAATATTTTAACTGGTAATTAATGATAATCAAGATTGATAATTTTACTGATACCTGACAAAAGCTCTTCTTCTCCAGACATAAACTCAACCTGGATATCCATAAATAGTATTTTAACTTCTTGAGAGATACGTTTAATCTTAACCATATCCTTTTCAGATGAAATGATGAGGGCGTTATTCTTTATGGAGGAGATTAAAATATTATCAATATCTTCTGTCGTAAAGAAGTGATGATCTGGATACTCAAATTTCTCAACAATAGTCGCACCATATTGCTCAAGCATCTTATAAAATGACTCAGGAGAGGCAATAGCAGTTAGGGCAATAATATTCTTACCTTTAATCTCATCGACTTCCATCACCTTGTCATAAAAACAATTATAAAAACCCGAAGGCCTATACTTTATTTTACCAACAATCACATCTCTTCTTGAGTGAGGAGAGAGTAAATCGAGAAGTGCATCAATCTTTTCACTCTCAACCTGATCTGCTCTTGAAATAAGAATTGCATCAGCATCCTTTAAAGCTGTAAGTCCCTCTCGCAAATACCCCATCGGAGCCGTTACATAGCTTTCAAGAGGTAACATTGCATCAAATAAAACCACATTAAAAGATCTGTATAATTGAATGTGCTGGAAGCCATCATCAAGGAGAACAACATCAGGTTCAACTTCATGGAAATACTTTCTTAGATTATTGGCCCTTCTTTTCCCTACAATCACGCTTCCTTTTTTAAGGTGCTGTGAAATGAGTAAAGGCTCATCACCGTACTCTTGTGGGTTAAGGCGAAATCTTTGATTTCCCTTCAAGATGCCTGATTTATTTTCGAGATTACCCTTATAACCACGAGTTAAGACAACAGGAACAACCCCCATTTCTTCAAATTTTTTTATAAACCAAATAATTAGTGGAGTTTTCCCCGTTCCGCCGAAAGTTAAGTTACCAACAGAAAGGATAGGAACTCTAAAATAATCTTTTTTGATAATTCCATATTCGTACAAAGAACGTCTGACACGATATACACCTTCCCAAACACTGGAAAGAGGACGAAGAAAAATATTTGTTAGAGTACTTTTAATCATTATTTATCACTTGTGCCATGTATTCTGGAACTGAGAAATCATCGCCATTTAGCAGTGACTTTGTTTTTCCTAGCTCCTCAATTACTTTATTATACTCATTTTCATGCGTACACCAACGAATTAATTCCTTAGATATATTATAGCGATTAGCTTCATGTTGCGTATACTCAGGAAATAGTTTTTGTTCATGAACAATATTAGTTAGACTTATATAGCCTTTGTATTTTAAAAAGAACCCCAAAATAAACTCTGTCACTAAAGATAACTTATAAGCAACAACCGTGGGAACTTCAAAAAGACCTGTCGCCAGAGTTACTGTTCCACTAGCGGCCACACACATATCACTCCAATTAAGAGCATCATGCAATTCATCTGAGGTCCAAGTTTTAGAAACATTCTTTAAGCCCGCGTACATCTCTGAATTAACAGAATTAACTGTCACTAAGCCAACTTCAAAATCTATTTTATTTTCACTAACAATATCAAGTGCTGCTTGAAAAATTGGTAAAAGCGTTTCAATCTCAACTCTTCGAGAACCTGGGAGGACTAATATTTTTTTCTTTTCGTGAGTGAACTTTCTCTTGGGAACTGACTTAAGTTCCTGCTCATAATTTAAAACCAGTGGATGAATAACACCCTTTACTCTGGTCACACCTTTGTCTTTAAACCATTTTTTTTCAAATGGAATTATCGTAAATAAAGTATGAACACACTTCTCTAATACTTTGGCACGGTATTCTTTCCATACCCAAGCTTGAGGAGCAACATAATAGAGTACTCTTACTCCTCTTTTTTTAAGTTTCTTGGCGAGTTTTAAATTAAAACCTTGAAAATCAATTAGTATGGCAGTCTTTGTTTGCCTCTTATCAACTTCAGCTAAAATATTATCCAGTGCCTTAAAATAAAATGGAATCTTACTTAGAACCTCAGTAATACCAATCCCAGAGAAGTCTTTTAGATGATAGATAAGTTTTACACCTTTAGACTCAAGTCTCTCACCACCAACCCCAAAGTACTCACAGTTTGGAGTTTGTGATTTAAGTTGATCAAAAAAGCTTAATGCATGATCTTCACCAGATCTTTCTCCGGCTATGATTAAGCAACTAGAGTTTGATTTCATCACCACTTTCTAAGCTCTCAATTACGGCCTGTACTAAACGGACAGCTCTCACCCCATCATAGTAATCAACCATTGGTTCACGATTTTCAAGTATCGAGCTATAAAATTCTTTTTGCTCCATTAAAAGGTGATCTCTCTTTTCATAGTTTGATGTTTCAACATACTCACCATTAGAGAATTGATCATTTATGGCATAAGAATAAGTATTATTCATGAGGTCAACGTAGTGAAGTCCCTTATCTGTGGAAACTTCTAATGACCTAATTTCTTTTACATGGTTACGACTAGAAGTAATCATAGCACTGCTACCATTAATAAATTTAATTAATGCGGTTACATGATCCCACTTGCCTGTTCTGATTTTATTTCCAAAAGCTTGAACAGAAATGACTTCTTCATTAATAAGCCATTTACAAAGATCAAGGTCATGAATCATAAGGTCTTGAACAACATCGACATCAGTAGCTCTACCCTTAAAGGCAGCAACTCTTGTTACTTTAATATGTGATGGAGTCCCTAAAGAGTGAATTTTAGGTCTCAGGGTTTCCCAAATCTGATGACATCTTTCACTATGTCCGACCTGTACAACTTTCCCTTCAACTAAAGAGTCTTCCAGCTTCAGTGCTTGAGTTAATGTTGGGCAAATAGGTTTCTCACAGAAAACATGTTTTTTATTTTCCATTAAATACTTACATAGCTCAAAGTGAGTTGATGTTGGTGTAACAATAACTGCTGCATCGATTTCATCAATCACTTCTTTAATATCATTAACTATTTTAAGATTAGGATATTTTTCTTGAGCCGCCTTTTGGTTTGGTTCATAAGACTCAACAATCGCAATCAATTCTGAGTTTTCTAAATTAAAAGCTTTTTCAGTGTGCCACTTACCAAGATGGCCATATCCTAAGACAGCTACTTTAACTTTATTCATTTTAAACTCCTATGACATAAATGGAGGTATACCAATCTCACTACTTGAAATAAATTCAGCCAGATCCTTAATAATTCTATTATTCTTATACTCTTCCATATTTTCAGGATGCTCTACAAATGCCTTTGGTGAAAGTGCCGATGATTCCATAATACGATAGAACTCTACCACTTCACTGATTTCATCTTTAGAGTAACCTCTTCTTTTCATTCCAATAATATTTACACCTTTTAGACGGATTCTATTTCCATAGGCAGTACAAAAGTGTGGAACATCTTTATCAATAGCACTTGCGGCACCAATAAAAACCCCATTACCAACACTACAAAATGGAGTTACCCCACAGGCACCACCCATCTGTACATAGTCACCAACTTTAACGTGACCAGCACA
>CAJXHA010000031.1 GCA_913053615.1 uncultured Bacteriovoracaceae bacterium
AAGCAGAAAGCTTACAATTAGGTAAGTAATAATATTTAAAATGTAAAAAGATTAGTGCCCTCGCGAATGTGAGGGCTTTTTTTATTAGTAGTTTTCAAAGCCATTAGCTTCAAATTCTAATTTAATTTTTTCACCTTGTAGAACAAAGTCCTCTCCACCCGGAGCTAATTGATTAATGGCCGCATTCACATCACTTGTATTAACATCAATTGATAAGTATGAACAAGCTGCAGTCCCTGCAGTACTTTCAAGTAAGACTGCATTAGTAGAAGTTACCCCAGGAGTTGTTGTTGATTTTATACAGGCATCAAAGTTTCCTGAATATGTTGCCTCTCGAATATCGATTAAAACATTACTTGTTGTGATGGCACTTTCAAGGTTTCCAATTAATCCCGCAATATATGGACCACCAATAGAGTTTATTTGAGGGGAGTAGGTTGTATTTGGAATGAAGTGTACATATGCATTTGTTACTTCAATGGTCTGAGATGTATCAGTATGTCCAATAAGTCCACCTACAAAATCATCTGCAATTAATGCAAAGAGATCGACTCCAACATCTTCAATAGAAACTGATGGTGTACTACCATCCGCAAGACAGCCAATAAGAGCTCCAACTTGGTTAGAGTTTGGTGCATTAATTGTCCCGTGAAATTTTGAGTGTTCAATACTCAAATTACTACTAGTCGCGACTCCACCAACAAAACCACCAAGACATTGCAGAGTATTTCCACCGTCTTGTAAGTTAATATTTGTAGCATTTATATAGAGTTCAGCTCCATCAGCTTCATTTACAATTCCACAATTCGTGGTTGCACATTCTAGATTTAAACTATCAATATTAAATGGTTTTCTACGATCACCGATTTTTCCATTTTGTATTTTTCCAAAAAGTCCCTGTCCAGAGGTATCTTCAATTCGATATCCATTTGAAAGCATCTGGCCTTGGAAAGGATTCGTACCATCTCCAATTAAGTTCGTCGTAGCCCCATTAAAATCAATATTATTTCCAAGAGCGTAGGTTTTTCTAACCATGAACATATCGTTTCCAATAGCATCCCAGTCTTGTGGTGTTTTTAAAAGGATTGGCTCTAACTTTGAGCCAGCTCTTAAATAATCAGTACCATCTACAGTTTCTAGACCAACTTCAAGCCATTTCTTATAAAAGAGTGGAACACAGGTATTAGACTGTACTGTATCCATGACAAATGGGTTTCCTGATAAGTTTGAACAAGCTGTTGTATTCTCAGTTGTATAAACATCAGTTGTAAATCCATTTGAGGTATTACAACTTCCTACAGTTCCTATTGTATCATCTTCTCCACAAAGAAAATTTGAATAAATACCAGCAACTTCACTAGAGTTTGTATCAACAATTGAACCTAGGGCAATTGAATTGGCCAAGATGGTATTAGCGAAAATCTCAGATGTCGTAGATAAATTGGCTTGTCCAAAAACGACCCCAATAGACTCATAATAGGTAGGAGATGACATGTCTTTATTAAGTAATTCAATATCTGATTCAATTTTTAAAAGGTCTAATGGAATAGTACCAGGGTAATTAGCAAGATAACCAATAGCTCCACCAATTTTATAATCACTTGCAACATTGAGATCACTAATGAGCTTAGATTTTAAATGAGTTTCAATAATCTTTGATTGACCAGTAGAGTATGCATATCCTCCAGCAAGACCTAAAGAGCCTTCAATCTCAATATCAACACTTGATAGGTACGTTCTTAGGTGACTAGCATATCCAGCAAGACCAGCTCTATACTCGTCAGTGGTAGCACCACTTCCAAATTTAATATATCCTCTTACAATACTTGAAGTTATGGTTTCTGAAATTCCGCCATTATCTGATGTTGGAGCAAAATAACCAATAAGACCACCATAATAATTACCACCAGATTCAATATTTAGAGTCGTAGAAACATCTTTAATTTCTAAGTTCGAAACACCACCGGAGTCATTACGTCCAACAATCCCACCAACATTATCTAATTGTCTAGTATGTGAATCAATAATGAGTTTATTAACAGTACCTTCAATTTTTACATTATTAGAATCATTCACTTTGCCAATAATTCCACCAATATTATTACAAGTATTTGTTACACTAGAAGCTGAACAATTTGAGCCAGTATCAGGCAGATAAGTTAAAAGAGAAAAACTATTTTCAATCTTGGTATCAGTACTAGCAAAACCAATTAATCCACCAACATTCTCATTGGCCTCAACTTCAGCAATAACATAATTAAAGTCTCTTATCTCTGTGAATTCGGATGTTCCAAGCATTCCACCAACAGCACCTGAACCTTGTAAGTAGCCTGTAGAGTAGAGATAAACTTGTTCCGATGTATCAGTAATATCATCATCCGCTGGCATACCAACTTTATTTATTTCATAAGCTACTTTTACCGCAGCAGATGCACCAATTGATTTACCTACTAAGCCACCAAGATATTGGTCTTGCATATTACTTGTAATGCTAATACCATTAACACTATTTCTTCTAATAAAGACTTGGTCATCATTACTCGCAGAAGTATTATTGGAAAGATCGATAACTCCAATCAGTCCACCAATCCCTGCACCAGACATAGTACTTGTAATTGATCCATCTACAACTTTTATGCCCCAAACTTCTGCACCTTTATAGTTCGCACTCGTTGGGTGACCAAGATAATTAGTTAAGACTCCAAAGTTATCATTACCAGTGATATTAAAAGACTCTAGAGTTAAATTACTAATCTCTACTTCCATGGAAGTATTTAGTTTAATACTCGCAAAGAGAGGTTGGTTACCATTAGATATTTTCTTGAAATTACCTTTAAAGATGCCATTAAAATCCTGGTTTATAGAAGTATTTGATCCACCAAGATCAATATCTTGTCCTAGGTGATATACTCCGTCTGTATCTCCATTTGTCGAGTCAGCAATATATTGTAGATCATCTTCTCGACAAATTAAATAACTTGAAGGAGTACCAGCAATGGATAATGGGAATGGATCACTATTAGCAATTTGTTGTTGAATTTGTTCATCAGTACAGGTGGCTGAGTTTACAAATGCACTAAACTCACTACCTTGAAAGTAAGCAGAGGCACCTTGAATATCAAAGGCCGTAGCATAAAGACCTTTTGTAAATGTTGTATCTTTTGTGTAACCAGTACATGATGGCCCAGAAAATCCTCGAATGATTGTAGGTAAAAATACTGATTCACTCCCTCTAGGAATATTTAAGCTTGAAGTAATATAGTTTAAAGAACCAGCATTAACACAATCACTTACAAGGGCACCGTTAGATACTAGTAGTTGCTGTCCACCTGCAATGAGTTCAGGTAAAATAACTTTAAAAGATTTAAATTCACCTGGTAGTGGCTCATTTGATCCACCCTGACAATTAAGTCCTTGTGGAATTACATTTGTTCCACCGGCTTGCATAACTAAATATGGTCTTATCTGAGAACAAGAAACAATTTTCAATGGCTCGAAATTATCTTGAGCAGAATTTAGATTGCCTCCAAAGCGAACATCATTAATACACTTAGAAGAAGATGCATTAAAATTTAAAAAGATATCTTGTCCACTTAGAGATATATTTGCTTTGTGATCACAATAAGTATTTCCTTGCATAAGAAAAGATGGATCATCCCAGCCAATAATAGAAAAGCTCCAAGTTCCATTAGGAAGAATTAAATCAACCTCTTCACCTGCAGGAACCTTTTTTGAGATTTTAAAACCATTATTACTCTTACCTGTAATGATAAGACCTGCTGGAAATAAGGTAGAACCAGTTACCGCTCCTATAGAAACTTTTAAAGGAGTTTTTTGCACCTCTTGAGCACATCCAATGAATAAAAGTATTAATAGTAGAGTAATGTTTTTCACATGCTTCCTATCGGTTAAAATTATCTCTTTCTTTATTTTAATCGATTACTCTCTATAAGCCTGATTTCAATGACTTAGTGTTATACCAATGTATTCAAGTGACAGAACTTATGGGCATTATTTTTGAATAAAGTATTAAAATAATATAAGCGAGCCACCGATATTGAGGCATGAAAAAAAATATGGCGGTACTGCTCCTTGAGCATAATGAAGATGAACTTGAAATAATGAGTGATGCTCTAAAAGAGCAAGGTCATGTTGTGGTTAAGGCAACTAGTGGTCAAGAGGCAAGGCTTAAGTATACCAATCAAAAATTTGATTTTCTTATCCTTGATATCGATGCCAAAGGTTATGTACCGGAAGAGTTTGTGGCCAATATACGAGAAAAAGAAAAAATGAAAAGTATGAAAGAGCGCATACCTATGCTCTTAATTGCAGAAGATACTAATAAGCTTTTACGTTTTTCAGATTTTGATAATATTCAGACGATTGAAAAACCATTTTCGATTGAAGACTTTTCTAAAAAAGTCCTTACCTTTAATAAGAAAACTAATATTAGTACTGAGAATATGAAAGCTATCCCCGCAGGAGAGTATCTAATTACAGAAGGGGGAAAAAATAATGAAATGTATTGGATTTTATCAGGTGAATTTACAATTACAAAAATGAATAATGATAATCAAAATGTAATTGTTGGTGAAGCTAAGACTGGAGAGTTAATCGGAGAGATGAGTTTTCTAGATAACCTTCCCCGTAGTGCTAGTGTAAAGGCCAAAGTGGATAGTGAAGTTTTGGTTATTCCCCATAAGAAGTTTATGCAAACTTTAGATAATCAACCAAGATGGTTTCGATCTCTTATGCAAACTCTCTCTACTCGTTTACGAGATGCTGACCAAAGACTTGCTAGTAAGTTTGTTAAAGCAGAAGAAGATTAAAAATTTCTAATTCTTTCTAGAAGTGTAAAAAGTGCAACTTGTGAAAAGCGAACTTTTAATTGTTCTCTATTACCATTTAAATAATACATTTTTGATGCGCTTGCATGTTTATCGCTAAAGCCAATCCCAACTGTTCCAACTGGTTTTCCTGGAGTGGCTCCACCAGGTCCAGCAATACCAGTGGTGGTCACTGCAATATCTACATCAAGATGTGCTCTGGCTCCAATGGCCATCTCGAGTGCAGTTTCTTCACTAACAGCCCCCTTATTTTTAAGGGTATCTTCTTTGACTTTTAGAGACTTCATTTTGACTTCATTGGCATAACTGACAACGCTACCCCAAAAGACACTACTTGAACCTGAGATATCTGTAATTCGACTTGCGCAGAGTCCTCCGGTACATGATTCAGCAAAACCAATTTTAATATTCTTTGCCTTAGCTTCTCGAATAATGACCTCTTCTAAACTCTCACTGCCTATATGCCAGATATAATCTTTAAGACCATGGCTTTGTACTAGTGCTATAATCTCTTTTTCAAATTGAGCTAATTGGTCTGTGTTCTTCTCAGTAAGCTTTACACCAATGTCTACTCCATAGGCATGAGGTAGCGAGCTCACTTCTCCGTACTTACAAAGTTCATCCCAAAGAAGAGGTGCTATCTTATAAAATATCTGAGCTTCAGGTACACCGTAAGTCTTAATAATAATGTGTTTAAATTGGTTATCATCTTTTTTTAATGTGGGAAAAATTTCTTCATTCAAAAGAACTTGAAATTCACTGGGGACTCCTGGAAGGGCATATACTGTTTTTGCTCCTTCACTATATTGGAGAGCAGGGGCATATCCAATTCTATTATATAAGAGTTTAAAGTCCTGAGGAATAAAGTGATAGGCCATTTTATCAGAGTATTCCTTACCTTTGTCTTGGTAGATTTTTCTTACAAAACTCAGTGCTTCATCATTAACCTCAATCTTTTTAGAAAAGTATTGAGCTAGCATATCCTTAGTAAGATCATCTTTGGTTGGCCCAAGACCACCACTAGTAATGACAATATCACTAACTTCCCAAGCTTCTTTTAGAGCTTTTTGAAAACTATTAGGATCATCACCGATAATATGGGTCTTAGTGAGCTCAAAATTATGCTCAAAAGCTAGTTTTGCTAGGTATGAGGTATTTTTATCGCTAATTTTACCATTTAAAAGTTCATTTCCAATAATGATAAGTTGTATTTTCATATGTTTAGCACTTTTTTACAGGGTTTAATTACAAATCGCACTTTAAAATATATAACCCTCCCCATGACATTACAACTAAGACTTAGCTTTGATATTGATCTAGATAAATATATGAATAAGCACCATCCAGATGTGGTGGCCTATCGAATTCTTTCAAAAAGTCTTGATGCTAGAAATGCTCCTCGTGGGAAAAAGCCAATTTATCTTTATACCCTTGAAGCTATTAAAGAAGGAGAGAGTTTTCAGAAAGTCCATGAAGAGCTAGAAAAAGTTAATCCTCCCAAACATAAACCGATCTTTATTGGAGCGGGACCTGCGGGCTTATTCGGTGCACTTAGACTCGCTGAATATGGTGTTCCTTCAATAATTATCGAAAGAGGTGATGTTGCCGGAAAAAGAATGTTGCATATTTCTAAATATTGGCGCAAGGGTGAATTAAATCCTGAGAGTAATGTTTGCTTTGGTGAAGGTGGTGCTGGATTATTTAGTGATGGGAAGTTAATCACTCGCATAAAATCACCACTTGTAAAATATGTAATGAATAAATTTGTTGAGTTTGGAGCACCTGAAGAGGTTGCTTACTTATCAAATCCCCATCTTGGAAGTAATAAAATTAGAAAAATTATAACTATCATGAGTGACCGTTTACGTGAGCTTGGTTGTGAATTTATTTATAATCAAAAAGTAGAAGAACTTTTATATTCAGACTCATCTGTCGTAGGAGTTAAACTTGATAATGGGCAAGAAATCCAATCAGATCATATTATCCTTGCTGCTGGACACAGTGCCAAGAATCTCTATGAGCATATTGTAGAAAATGATGTGGCGGTTAAGCCAAAGGATTTTGCAGTCGGTGTTCGCATAGAGCATCCAAGACGTTATATCGATTCTGTTCAACATGGTAAATTTGCGCAAGAGCTAGAAGCTGCTCGCTATAAACTAACATTTCACAATCGCTCAACTGAAAAAGGTACCTATTCATTTTGTATGTGTCCGGGTGGTTATGTTTTGAGTTCTGGAACGGAGGAAGATGGAATCGTTGTTAATGGGATGAGTAATTTTGCAAGAAACTCCCCTTGGTCAAACTCAGCCCTTGTGGTGACTGTAAAAGCTGGGGAGGACTTTGATGAAAGCGATCCCTTAAATGGTTTGCGCTTTCAAGAAGAGATAGAAAAGAAAGCATATCAACTTTCAAAAAAATATGCCTCTGGTAGAGAACTTCCGGCCATGACCTTAAAAGAGTTTCTAACGGGAGTGATTAATAGTAATGAACTTCCTAAAACAAGTTCACCATCAAAACTTTTTAAAGCAGATCTACGAGAAGTTTTACCTCCATTTATAATAAGTCACCTGCAAGAAGGTTTAAAAAACTTTGATAAGAAAATGGAAGGTTATGCTTACGATGAGGCATTAATTATTGCTCCAGAAACGAGAACATCTGCACCAATAACAATTTTAAGAGATAAGCATACTCTTGAATCACTTAGTCATAAGGGATTATATCCGTGTGGTGAAGGTGCTGGGTACGCTGGAGGTATTACCAGTGCTGCTGTTGATGGAATAAAAGTAGTGGAATCAATCATTGAACAGTTAAAAAATATCTAATTACCTATTTAAGTCACTGAAATTAGAGTTAGTACTTGGGTTTGTCTTAACGTAATCTTGACAATACTCTTGATTTTAATCCCATCTGAACATAGTCTTTGCTCTCATTCTGATACTTGGAGGATTAATGAAGCAGATGCTTGTTTTTATTCTAATGTGTGCCAGTGTTTATGCACAGGTTATTCCGAATACAGAAATCAAAAAAGAGAATCCATTTAATGGGATCCAATATGACTTTATAAAAATTGGAAAAACTCAGAAGTACTCACGCTTTCGTACAAAGTACTATTGGCGTTATATCACTGTTTATAATGAAATTAAGACTGAACAAATCATTAAAGATGTTCCTCGCTTTGAAGAGAATTGCCATGATCAAGGCAATCGTGTTGCAAGCTGGGAGTTCACCAAAACATTTAGTCGTGAGATCAGTACAGGAGCGAGCTTTTCATTATTAGGTTTTATTGAATTTGATCTTGGAGGTAGTCTCTCTCGTGAGTTTTCAATTAGCATCACTCGATGGATACAAGCTGTTAGTGGTATTTGGGCATTACATACACCTGTTTTAAAAAGCAAAGAGATGCGAGGGATGACTTATATTCAACGCTATTATCCCAACGAAAATCGTTTTGAGGATATAGCAATACCTCACGATGATTTTATTGTGACAAATATAGATCCAATTTTTAGTGCCGAGCGTGAAATTATTGGAAGTTGTGACTAAAGAAAACTTCAAATTATATAGACAATAGGTAGATATAAAGCGATAATCCGTGGTGTTAAATTACATTTTCGGAGTATTCATGAAATTAAAGAATGTCGCTATCGTTGCCCACGTTGACCATGGGAAAACGACCCTTGTTGATGAAATCTTAAAGCAATCTGGTCTATTTGCTTCTCACCAAGAAGTAAGCGAAAGAGTTATGGACTCTGGGGACCTTGAAAAAGAGCGTGGGATTACCATTAGTGCTAAGAACTGTGCTTTCCAATGGCAAGATTATAAAATCAATTTACTAGATACTCCAGGCCACGCCGACTTTGGTGGGGAAGTAGAAAGATCATTAATGATGGTTGATGGAGTTCTTTTATTAGTGGATGCTGCTGAAGGACCATTACCGCAAACACGTTTCGTATTACAAAAAGCAATTGAGCGTGGAATTAAAGTAGCGGTTATGATTAATAAAATTGATCGTCACGATGAAAGACATGAAGAAGTGCAAACTGAAGTTGAAGATCTTATGCTTGAATTATATGACCTTGCAGGAATTGAAGACTTTGATTTAGATATTCCATTCTTCTTTGGTTCTGGACGTGATGGTTATGCTAGTGATGATCCAAGTGCACGTGAAGGTAATTTAACGACTTTATTAGACTTCTTTGTTGGTGATTTCTATCCACTAGCTCAATTAGATAAGGATGCAAATTTACAATTATTAGTAAGTAACCTTAGTTACTCAAAGTATCTTGGAACGCTTATGATCGGTCGTATTCAAGGTGGAACGATTGAAGCTAATAAGTCTTATAACTGGATTAATGAGACTGGTAAGCCAAAGCAAATTAAAATTGGTAAAATTCAAATCTTTGATGGTTTAGGTTTTGCAGAAGTTGAAAGTGCTGAAGCTGGAGAGATTGTTATTTTAAGTGGTGTTGAAGATGCCTTTATTGGAGATACGATTACTAGTTTAGAAAACCCAGAAGCACTAGAAAGAATTAATGTTGATCCTCCAACGGTAAGTGTTCAAGTGTCAGTTTCAACTAGTCCTATGAGTGGACGTGAAGGTGAGTATTTAACTTCAAGAAAACTAGAAGAGTTCTTACAAGATGCATGTCGTAAGAACGTTTCTTTACAATATACAGAAACTGACGATCCAAAAGTTTTTATCCTAAAGGCAAGAGGTGAATTACAAGTTGCCGTTGTTTTTGAAGAAATTAGACGTGCAGGATACGAACTAATGATTTCTCGTCCACAAGTTCTTTTTAAAGAAGAAGGGGATAAGAAGTTAGAGCCATACGAAAACGTTGTTTTTGATGTACCAAATGATTCTACTGGAGCCATCAGTGAGGCCATGGGAACAAGAAAAGGTATTATGCAAAGTATGTCTCCAATTGGTAGTGAAAGAACGAGAATTGAATTTAGAATTCCAGCTCGTGGTTTAATTGGATATAGAAATAAATTTTTAACTGATACTAAAGGTGAAGGACTAATGAGTTCTTACTTTGCGGGCTACGATGATTACGCAGGTAAGATGCTAGCACGTCAAAATGGTGCACTTATTTCTGACCGAAAAGGCAAGACAACTCCATATGCATTATTCAATCTTCTTTCAAGTGGTAAGCAATTTGTGAAGCCAGGTGAAGAGGTTTATGAAGGTATGGTTGTTGGTGAGCACACTCGTCCAAATGATCTCAATGTAAACGTTGTTCGTGAAAAACACCTTTCATCTGTTCGTACTGCAGGTAAGGATGAAAATATTATTCTTCCACCAATTCCTCCAAGAACTCTTGAGTGGGCACTAGATTGGATTGATGATGATGAGTGGGTTGAAGTGACTCCTGAAAACATTAGAATCAGAAAGAAAGAGCTTGCTTCAAATAAGAGATCTGTAATTAGATAATGAGTTTTTATACTGACAAAGTAATATGGGTTACCGGTGCCAGCTCTGGCATCGGCCTTGCCTTTGTTGAGTATGTAAATAAAGTGGGAGCAAAAGTAATTTTAAGCTCTCGAAAAGTTACTGAGCTGGAAAAAGTAAAGTCCAACCTCACTCATCCTCAAAATGCATTTGTCCTACCGTTAGATCTAGAAAAGTTTGAAAACTTTGATGAATTAACTATCAATGCCATTAAAGCATTTGGTCATATTGATATCCTTATTAATAATGGGGGAATTTCACAAAGAAGCTTGGCAAGTGAAACGAAAGTAGAAGTTGATGAGAGATTAATGAAGATTAATTATCTCGGTACTGTCGCCCTAACTAAAGCAGTCCTTCCTCATATGCTTAAGAGAAAGTCTGGAGCAATTTATACCGTAAGCTCAATGGTTGGGAAGTTTGGAACTCCATATCGTTCTGCTTATGCAGCTACTAAACATGCTCTTCATGGTTTTATGGATTCTTTAAGAGCAGAAGTTTTTGAAGATGGCATTCATATTGGGATGATTTGTCCTGGTTTTGTGAATACCAATGTCTCTAAGAATGCTTTGACTGGAGATGGAAGTGCTCTTGGGAAAATGGATGCTGCCACAGCTGATGGAATTGAGCCAATTGTTTTTGCTGCTCGTATGGCCAGTGCCATTGAGCAAAGTAGAGAAGAAGTCTATATTGCTGGGGCAAAAGAAAAATTTGGTCTCTTTATGAAGCGTTTTTTTCCAAGTCTATTTAATAAACTCATTCGAAAAATGGCCGTTCGTTAATATCTAATTCGATTTTATTCTAGATAAACTAACAGGAGTAATCCCTAAGTATAAGGCAATCTGAGCATTAGAAATTCTTTTTTCAAGGTGCCCAAAATGTTCTTTAAAGTTTTCATAACGAGCACGAGCATCCAGCATTAAAAACTCATACTCTCTTTGTTCTTTCATAATAAAAAACTTCTCAGCTAATATTCTTCCAAGAGCATTCCAACAGGGATCACCTGCATATAACTCTTTTATTCTTTTAAAAGGAAAGGTGACAGCTTCGATATTCTCTAGAGCTTTTATTTCTACTCGACTTGGAATTTCTCTTAAGACTTCAATATATGATGAAGCTATATCCATTTCAGCAAAAAATGATTTGATAAACTCTTTTCCCTCGTCTCCAAGGTAGCTCGCTTTTGCCAAACCACTTTCAAGGATGAAAAGGTGAGTTGGAATTTCATTGATCTCTTGGAGAATTTCGCCCTTTTTAAAGCTTCTTTTTTGAAATTCACCCTCAATTTTTTTCCATTCAGAACTAGGAATGGGGTGTAAGTTATTAAAAAATGAATATAGATTTTCCATACCTTATCTTATGTTAATGCATAAAATCCTGTCAAAAGGCATTATTAAGATAGGAGAATAATTATGAAAAATATCTTTATCACAGGTGGTCTTACCGGAATGGGCCAAGAAGTAGCAAAGATCTACAAGTCTCTTGGTTATAATATAGGCATCTGCTCTTTTGAAGCACCTGACACTGTTAATGCAGATTTTTTCACCTATTACCAAGCTGATGTTACTGATAAAGATGCTCTTAAAAAAGCAATTGAAAGCTTTAAAAATACTTATGGCTCTCTTGATATCGTCTTTGCAAATGCAGGAATTAATCATCCTAAACAATCTATCCCTGATTGGGATCGGGTACGCAAAGTAATTGATGTAAATATCATGGGAGTGATTAATACACTTGAGCCTAGTGTGAAAATAATGAAAGAGCAGGGATCTGGTCAAATTGTTACAGTCGCAAGTGTCTCTGCTTTTTCGGGTCTACCAGGCATGGCCGGTTATGGAGCTAGTAAGAGTTTCGTTCTTTCTATGTCAGAAACCTTAGCGATTGATTTAAAAGACTATGGTATTAGTGTGACTACGATTGCTCCTGGTTTTATTAAAACTCCACTTATTAAAGATAATAAGCACAAAATGCCATTTTTAATGGAGCAAAGTGATGCGGCTAAAATAATTGTTAAGGCAGTTTCACAAAAACGAGCACTTAAGATCTTTCCAACACCAATGTACTTTGTGAGTAGTGTACTCAAGTACTTACCAAGAGCGATATATAGGAAATTTATGTCATCCGATATACTCGGACTTAGGGCACACTAAAAAAGCGCTCTCATTCTACCGATAATATTATTAAGGAGTCGGTATGATGAAATACGTAATCTTATTTGTAATAGCATTTTCAGTAAACTCAGTAGTCTTCGCTAAGAAGATGGTTGATTTTAATAAGGCCATGCAAGAAGAGATAAGCGGCTTTGTTAAGAATAATCCTGAAAAGTATGAGACTAAGCATCCAAAGAATATGGGAAGAAAGCCTGCTTCAGTAGAGCCAATTGGTATTAAGTCTGAAGAAGAGAAAAA
The DNA here is from genome assembly GCA_913053615.1 of uncultured Bacteriovoracaceae bacterium. Classification (GTDB taxonomy): domain Bacteria; phylum Bdellovibrionota; class Bacteriovoracia; order Bacteriovoracales; family Bacteriovoracaceae; genus UBA845. The sequence goes on from CAJXHA010000031.1 coordinate 12,705, forward strand.
ACAAAAAGAAGATACTTTTCAAAAAATGGATGGATTTGATAATCAGGGGATTGGTTTACCCAAGTGGTAAATAAGGGTACGCGGTCCCTTTTGGACGTTTCAATAATTTAGCTCTAAATTTATTTTATATCTATTTTGATAAGCCAGATTAAGTATTAAATAGAAGATAAAAAAAGAAACGGACTTTAATTCCGTTTCTTTTTTTATTCTTAGATATAGTTTAATTAAAAATATTTATTTAAGTATGCGAATTCTCCAAACAGGACCGCGTACCTATTTACTATTTATTAATCATTTTAAAAATATCGACTGGAATTGGAAAGAATGTAGTTGTTTTTCCACCACCAGAACTTATATCTCTCATTGTCTCCAAGTATCTTAACGTAATAGCATCTTTTTGTGCTGATAATACTTCAGCTGCTTCAGCTAGTTTTTTCGCTGCTTGGAATTCACCATCGGCAGAAATAATTTTTGCTCTCTTATCTCTTTCAGCTTGAGCTTGTTTTGCCATAGCTCTTTGCATTTCCTCTGGAAGATCGATTGCTTTAAGCTCAACGTTTGTGACCTTCACACCCCATGGCTCTGTTAATTCATCAAGAATAACTTGTAGGCGATCATTGATTTCTTCTCTCGAAGATAAAAGGTCATCTAGTTCATACTGACCAGCAACTGATCTCAAAGTTGTTTGAGAAATTTGAGCTGTTGCATGATAGAAGTTTTCTACTTGGATAACTGCTTTTTGTGGATTGTTAACTCTAAAGTAAACAACACCATTTAGCTTCATTGATACGTTATCCTTTGTGATAATATCTTGAGTCGGTACATCCATTGTAATGGTACGGAGATCAACTTTAGTCATTTTCTCAACACCAGGGATTAGAAGGATAAGACCAGGACCTCTTACACCAGCGTAAGAACCTAGACGAAAAACAACACCTCTTTCGTATTCATTTAAAATCTTAACAGATGCCATAATAAGCACCAGTGCAATGGCAATAAATGGTAAACTAAACATGTAAACTCCTATTCTAGAATTAAAATTAAATTTTCGTTATCTTGTTCTTTAACTTTTACTTTTGTATTTACTTCGTACTTATTTTTACTTCTTGCTCGCCAAATCTCACCATTGATTTTTATGCGATAATAGTACTCACCATCTTCTTCACGGTCATACTTTGAAATATGTCCTACTTGATTTTGCTGAGAAAGAAATGTTTCACCTTTTTTTCTTTTTAATTTTAAAAAGACATAAGCAATAACACCCACATAAAGTACTATGGCGGCAACCACTGAAAGTATAACTGGCATTTGAATTTCCATATAGGCATTATCAGTTCTAAATAAGAATAGGGAACCAAAGACCAGAGATGCAATACCACCCAGAGTGAGGATGCCGTAACTTGTTACATAAATTTCAATGATGAAGAGGACAAAGGAGAGAATAATAAGTCCAAAGGCCCCAAAGTTTAAAGGTAGTACTTGAAAACCAATACCTGAGAGCACTAAACATATTGCACCCAGTGCACCTGCAATAAATCCTCCAGGTGCTTGAAACTCAAAATAGAGTAGTGCCGCTCCAATGACAAAGAGTATATAGGCCGTGGTTGGGTTGGCGAAAATGTTTAAAAGTGCTTGTCCCGGATCGAGATCTACTTTTTTAATCTCAATTCCTTCTTTTACTTCTATGGTTTTTTCTTCACCCTTAATAGTAATCGTTCTGTCCTGAATAAACTCTAAAAGACGAGTTTGAGAAGAAACAACACCATCAATAATTTTCTTTTCAAGAGCTTCGGTGTGATCATAACTAGCAGCTCTCGTGATCATGGTGGCAAAGGCTTCGGCATTTCTGCCTCTCGTTTTTGCAAGGGCACTTACAAGTGCAACAAGATCATTAATTGCTTTGGCCCTGACATCACTAGAGTTGGTGAGTTCAGTTTCGATATCTTTTTTTAGTTTTTCATCTATTTTTTCTATTGCTTCTTTTCTTTGTTTTTCTTTTTCAATAACTTCTTTGGGATTTCTTTTACCTGGAATATCACCACTCATACTAATTGGTGTTGCCGCACCAATATTTGTTCCTTCGCTCATGACAAGGATGTGGGCTGAGCTAGCAATGATGGCACCAGCACTGGTTGCACTAGCTCCTTCAGGTGTTACCCAAACAATCACTGGGTAATCCATTTCTCCAATTTTAGTAATAATTTCTTTTGTGGTTGAAACAAGACCGCCTGGTGTATCCATTTTGATAAGAACTGCTTCATGTGGAGTTTTAGCAGACTTATCTAATTCTGTTTCGAGGTAATTATATATAGCGGGGTTTATTGAGCTATCAATTGATAATACCTTTAAGGAGTGAAGCTCAAACGTATCGGCCATTAAATTTAATGGGAGTAGTAATAATATAAGTAGTGCGTTAAAATTTAATCTTTTCATACTGTTAAAATAGATCAAAAATAGGTTCTCGAAAAGGTGAATGGTGATACAAAAGATGAAAAAAGTAGTACTTGCACATATTCTTAATCCAATTAGTCATAATAAATGTGAATTTTATCGAAATGGCGCATTAATTTTAAAAGAAAATAAAGATAGTAATTGGATAGTTGAAAAGATTGGAACACAAGAAAAGTTAATCGATGACATAAAAGGCGAAGTGATTGATTTAAGTGATAAGCTTATAATGCCAACTTTTTTTGATATGCACTTTCATTGGGTACAGGATGATGTACGTGAAATGCCAAAGGCAAACCTATTAGAATGGTTAGATAAATATACTTTTCCAACTGAAAATAAATATAAGAACAAAACTTATGCAAAGAAAAAAGCAAAGAGTTTTTTCAAAAAATTAATTAGCACAGGTACAATGGGAGGAGCAGTTTACTCTTCAATTCATGAACATGCTTTAGAGTATGCTATGGATGAGGCCAAAGGTGATTTTATAATTGGCAATGTGCAAATGACGATTAATTCCCCAAAGTTTCTAACTCAAAAAAGTACTGATGCAGTTAAGCTTACTGAGAAACTTTCAAAGAAGTATCAGTCTAGGTACGCTCTGACACCAAGGTTTGCCATTGCAACTGATCCAGTAACGATGAAAGAAAGTGCTAAGATTGCTAAAAAAAATAAGTCATTTATTCAAACTCACTTATCTGAAAATCATGATGAAATTAATTTTGTTAATTCTCTTTATAAGAATGAGATGAAGGGATTTGAAAAAGTTGGCTCATATACTGAGATATATAAAAAATGTAATATATTAGGTTCTAAAACAATAATGGGACATGGGATTCACTTATCACCAAGTGAGTTAAAAATGTTGGCCGGAACTCGTACAGCAATTGCCCATTGTCCTACTTCCAATGCTCCTCATAAGGAATTAGGGCTTGGTTCAGGTCTTTTTGATTTTAAAAAAGTAAGTCGTTATAAAATCCCATGGGCATTAGCTTCTGATATTGGAGGAGGGCCATTTCTTTCAATGTTCGATGTGATGCGCTCATTTGTCGCTCAGAATCTAAGAGCAGGAGTGAAAGCAACTTATACTGAAGCTCTTTATCGCTCAACTCTCGCTGGAGCTGATATTCTAGGTCTAGCTAAGAAGAAAGGGAATTTATCACCTAAGAAGGAGGCTAACTTTCTCTGTGTTAAAGCTCCTCGTGGGATTGATAAGTTAAAATCTGCGGATGAAGTTATGCATAAAGTTATTAATCCTTTGAAAAAACAAAGAGATAAGTACAATAGTCTTTGTACAGATGTTTTCTATCAAGGTCAGAAAGTTTTCTAAGAGTCCAAGGGCTTTACGAATTTTGTCACTGTATGTTAATTTATCTCTATGAGAAAAATGTTCGCTTTTATATTCATTTTTTCAATTAGCTTAAACGTTTACTTCTTAACGACTTCCACTGCCTATGTGGAAACAGTAAGTGATGACTTTAATGATTATCAAGCTCGTCCTCAAGTCATTAAAGAAGACAGCCTTTCAATTTCTCAAGCGTCAATCAAGAAGAATACCGAGTGTCCACCGGCGCAAAAAGTTGATGAGGTAAAAGAAAACTTCTTATACCCAGAAGGCAAAAAAACTGAGGATAATGAAGTTGAAGACAAAGATGAATTTGCTTTTGATGAAGAGGAGTATCAAAGAGCTTCTAAAGAATTTTATCAAAATGCGAATAAATCAATTGCAGAGTTCTTAGAGTATAAAGTTGGACTTAATTATGAACAAGTTGATGAGTATTATAATTTAAAAGATAAAAGACAAAAAGAAATAGATGACTTTATTAATGAGCGCTTTGCAGAAATGAAAGAGAACGGAGCCAAGCACTTAGTTCTCTCCATGGAAGATACTATTGAGATGGGAAAAATTAATCAAAAGTACCTTGATAAACTTAAAAAGAATATCGGAATGGATGCATACGAGCGCTATCAAGACTTTAAGCAAAATTTAAATAATAAAGCTCAATCAGGCCAAAATTATTATGGCTTTTATATCGACTTTTAATTACTTTAAAATTAATTCAACTGGACAATGATCACTACCATGAATGTCTGGTCTGTGCTTACAGTCTTTTATTTTTTTAATAAACTCTTCATTCACCATAAAGTAATCTAGTCTCCATCCAATATTTCTTTCGCGACAATTATTTCGATAGGTCCACCATGTATATTCACCTTCTTTATCCGGATAAAAATGACGAAAACTATCGACCATGCCAGCTTTTAAATACTTATCCATATAGGCCCTTTCTTCAGGGAGAAAGCCTGTGGATTTTGTATTTGTTTTTGGATTGGCGAGATCTATTTCATGGTGAGAAGTATTAAAGTCACCAGTGATAATTACATTCATATTTTTCTTTAAATACTTCTTATAAATTTTAAGAATTTCATCATAGAACTCTAACTTATAAGGAACGCGATTATGATCTCTTTGACCATTAGGGAAGTAACAATTGATAACAACATAATTATCAAATTCACAGATAACTGTTCTTCCTTCGCTATCAAATTTGTCAATACCGATTTCATTGATAACTTTATTCGGTTTTTCTTGCGTCATGGTGCAAACACCTGAATATCCTTTCTTTTCGGCAGATGAAATAAAAAAATGATAATTTTCTAGCTCCAAAACTTTTTTAGGGAATTGTTCTTTTTCCGCCTTGATTTCTTGTAAGCATATGATGTTAGGTTGTTCCTTATTAACCCAATCAACAAATCCTTTCTTTTCTGCGGCCCTGATACCGTTGACATTCCATGACACAAGTCTTTTCAAAATTTTCCCTCTCTTTTTTTAATTTCATTTTGACGTAAAATTTTTTAAAGAATGTTCGAGACATTCCGAATAAATTTGTTATTATAACCACCACCAAATTTCAAGTAGGAGAGTGCATGCGTTGTTTTAAAAATATTGCTGTTTTAATTCGTAATAAGAGACTTCAACATCCAAAAGGATACTCTCAATCGGAATTATCGCATTTACTTGGTTATAAGAATGGTCAGTTCATCTCTAACGTAGAGAGAGCTTTATGTAATATCCCTTTAAAGATGTTAGGAAGAGTATCTGAAGTACTTGATATCGAGCCTGAGGACCTAAAAACTGCTATCCTTAAAGACCACGAAGAAACATTAAATAATTACCTAAACCTTTCAATGAAAAAAGGTGAAGTAAAAACTCTACACACTGAAACCGAAACAAAAGAATCAAGTATGGATAATTCTGATTCTTACCGCTTATCTTCAAATAGCTAATATTAGATTAAATTTATAGTTAAAAAAAAAGACCCAATAATTGGGTCTTTTTTTATTTTAATGTTTTCTGTTTTCTTTCTTTTCTTCTTCGACAGGAAGCGGAGGATCAATTCCTTTATAAGCATAATAGTCATCCATTGAACCACTACTTTCTTCAGTATCATTTTGATAGTCTGCTTCTTTCTGAGTACTTAAAAGGTGTGGGTCTTCAAAGTCTCCACTGAATGAAACTTCATCGCCTACTGGTTTTAGGTCATGAGTACTTGAGTATTGTCTATCTAATGGGTATGCATTTATCTTTTCTGCCAAAACTTCTCTTTGCCAATCTTTTAGACCGTTTTCAAAGTTTCTAAGATCATGCAGTGTCTTATTAAAGTTTTGTTCAATTTTATCTAATTGCTTTCCCTTTACTCGAGCGTGTAATTCAAAGTACTTCTTTCTTGCAATAATATGTTGCTCCATAAGATTATCGTACTTTTGAATAATTCTGGCTGGGGTTAAGCTTTTTGGTCTTCTATTTTTATTTTGAGACCTTTTATTGTGATTATTTCTTTTGCGATTATTATTTCTTCTTTGCTGGTTTCCACCACTATTGTTTTTGTCATTATTATTGTGCCTAGCATTCATGGGCTATCCTTTACTCTACGTATCAAATAATCATAGAAAATAGTCTCCTTTTTGTCTATATAAGGACGATTCAAAGATTTACTCTTTTCCGAAATTTCACTATAATTCAGGAAATTTAAATTATTAGGAGGAAATATGAGTAAAAGAGTAAAAGTTGCAGTAACTGGTCCTGCAGGACAAATTGGATATGCGATTTTATTTAGAATTGCGTCAGGACAAATGTTTGGTCCAGAAACAGAAGTAGAATTACAATTACTCGAACTTCCTCAAGCTCTTGGTGCACTTGAAGGTGTAAAAATGGAATTAGATGATTGTGCTTTTCCATTATTAAAAAACATTGTTTGTACTGATGATATGGAAGTTGCTTTTAAAGACGCTAATTGGATTGTTGCAATTGGTGCTGTTCCTAGAAAAGATGGAATGGAAAGAAGTGACCTTTTAAAAGTAAATGGTGGAATCTTTGGACCACTTGGTAAAGCGATGGCCAAAGTTGGAGCTCCTGATTGTAAATTATTTGTTGTAGGTAACCCTTGTAATACAAATTGTTATATTGCAATGGAAGCGAGTGGTCTTCCAAAAGATAGATTCTTTGCAATGACAACTCTAGATGAGAATAGAGCAAAAACACAATTAGCTCAAAAAGCTGGTGTTGATGTTACGGCCGTAACCAATATGACTATATGGGGAAATCACTCTGCTACTCAGTACCCAGATTTTTATAATGCAAAAATTAATGGAAAGAGTGCATTTGAAGTAATTGGTGATGAAGCTTGGTTTAAAGATGACTTTATCCCTACAGTTCAAAAACGTGGTGCTGCAATCATTAAAGCACGTGGTGCTAGTTCTGCTGCTTCAGCT
>CAJXHA010000032.1 GCA_913053615.1 uncultured Bacteriovoracaceae bacterium
TCGTCGCGCATTTTTCATTCCAATACTGTGATGTGCATTATTTTCTTAAAAAAAACAATACTTTGTAATATTATAGAAGATATAACAATTATTTCAACAAAGTGGGTAATCTTATTTTTGGCAAGTTAAAAGACAAGCTCTCAAAAAAGAAAGGCGATGATGAAGAGCTTGAAGATGAGGAATTAGAAGAACTAGATGATGAGCTAGAAGATGATCTCTTAGGTGAAGATACTTCTGCTGATGTTCTAGGTGAGCTCGATGCCACTGGTGATGTTGATTTATCTCAATTAGAAGATGCCACTGCTGATATAGACTCTGCTTTACTAGATGATATAGAGGATCCAACAGGTGATGTGGATACTAGTGGACTTGATGATGATCTGGCCTCTGAAATTGCAGATGAAGATGTTGATGATGAAGAGGAAGAAGAAGACGATGAAGAAGATGATTCTCTTGTTGGAAAGTTAAAAGCTAAATTGCCATTTTTAGCAAATATTTTAAATAAGTCTAAGCAGTCCAAAAAAGATGATGCTGAGGACGACGAAGACGATGATGAAGATGAAGTAACAAAAACTCAAGTTGGCTCTGCTGAGGGTGTAGTTCCAGGTGAGCAACCAGAGTGGATGCAAAAGATAGTTGAAAAAGCACCATTTTTAGAAGGCCCATTAGAAAAAGTAAATGGACTCTTAAATAAGAAAAAAGCCAGTGGATCAGATGATGACGATGATGATGAAGATGCTGAAGAGGGTGCAAAGCCAAAGAAGCAATTAAAAATTATTCATATTGTTATTATCCTAGGTGTCTGTGCAGTTATTCTTTTAGGTGAGGATGAAACGACAACTCCTGATCCTAATACTAACCAGGCAAATACAAATAAGACTGCTCCTAAAAAGACACCTCCAGCTAAAAGGCCAGTACAGAAGCCAGTTCAGAAACCAGTTGAAAAACCTGTTGAGAAAGTTGTGGAAAAGCCAGTTGAAAAACCAGTTGAAAAGCCAGTTGCCGACACCACTCCAAAACCAACAGACACTGCACCCACGACTCAAACTGATAATGAGTTCGATCTAGGTGCTGAACTCGATATGGATATGAATGATAAAAGTCCAGGTGATGGAGAAACTCAAAAACCAGCTAAGAAAGCAAATGCAGAACTAGATGATCTTTTTGCTGAAGAGGAAGAAGTTGTAAAAAAAGATCCGCCAAAAGTTGAAGAGACTAAGATTGAAGAGGACCCGATCACTAAAGAGCCAGAAGTTATCGCTGCTGATTCAAGTACTGATGATATGCTTGGTGGGGAAGTAAGTAATGGTGATTCTTCTATGCAAGATAATATGGGTGAGACAATGGGGGGAGTCGATAATGATCCACTTTCTCTAAGTGGTGCCATAGAAGATGAGTTAATTACCACCAATACTGATAATAGTGCTATTACTGATGATATTTTAAAGAAGTTAGAAGTGAAAACGAAAGAACTTAAAAATAAAGAGTTATTGGAAAAGGCCACTTCACCTACTGATCCTCCTGAGTATATTAATCCAGGTACAGCTCTTATTTATAATTGTGTCGATGGGCATTGGGCGTGTATTGATGTGAGTGATTATAAAACTTGTGAAAGCAATTATGCATGGAACCTAAAACAGGGGATTGCTATTCAGTGTTTTCCAGCAGAAGTTTATCAAAGTGAAGATGATTGTATAGCTCTACAACAGTATCGAATTGATTCAGTAGCAAAAACAGATTTTTGTAATTAGTAATTAAGCAGCGTCTTTATCGTACATTTCATCCATTAATGGAATGTAGAATTTATCTTCGCCCTTAGCTTGTTCTTTTTCCATACCATTAATGAAGTGCTTCACTAACTTTGGATCAAATTGAGAACCTGCAAATTCATTTAATTCATCAAAAGCTACTTGGTAAGGAAGACCTTTTCGGTAAACTCTTGTGGATGTCATTGCATCAAATGTATCTGCAATTAAAATGATTCTTGAATAAAGTGGAATTTGTTCACCTTTTAATCCATCAGGATACCCACGTCCGTCGTATCTTTCATGGTGGTGTTTTGCAAATCTTGCAACTTTTTCAAAAACAGAGAAACCCTTAAGGATATTATAACTATCAGAAGGGTGTTGTTTCATTATTTTAAATTCGTCATCAGTAAGTCTTGTTGGTTTATTGAGAACAGCATCTGGTGTTCCGATTTTTCCAATATCATGAAAAAGAGCAGAAAGTTCAAGATCGTACATTTCACGATCAGAAAGTCCAAGTTCTTTACCTAATACAATAGAGAAGTAAGTCACACGCATTGAGTGGCCATAAGTATATTTATCTTTAGCATCTAATGCTTTTAGAATTGTACGAGCTGCCATTTCACAGATTTTTTGTTGTTCTGTTTTAAGCTGCTCAATACGCTTGGCCATGTTCATAATTGACTCTTGCATTGAATGGCTAGAAGCTTTCGCACTTGGCTGCTTCTTCTTATTCTTAGCAAAATCAATAACGTTGTCTTTTTTCTTTCCCATATCTCGTACCCTAGGTTTCTGCATCCTATACAAATTCACAATATGCTTCCTATCTAATCGGTTGTTTTTAATAAAAATAAACAGTAAAATTATTTAAGAAGGGATTTTTTTGCTAAACTCTTGAAATTATGAGTTTTTAGAACCCAAAACGGTATAGATTCTGTTAAACTAAAGCGGAATTAAGGAAGTTTTAACTAAATGATAATTATTGATCATAATAACGAAATTCACCAATATCTAGATGCAGTTAATGATGGAAGCCTGGCCCTTATTAGGTTAGATGCAGATAGCTTTGAGATTGCTAATGGTATTAGTGATGAACTAGTTCTTATTCATAGTGGGGCCTATGCAGGTTTTTCCAGAGCATTAAAAGCAAAGCTCAATGAACAAAGAGGTTTGATTTTCTATTTAGAAGATAGTCCACTTGCTTGTGAGAATATCCTCTTTGATTTTAAGGCATCAGATGATGCACAATCAGTTATTCAAAAGCTTGAGAACTTAGAAGAAATTTTCAAAGAGAATACTATTCTTAAATCTCAACTCTTTTCACTTAATAAGGAAATCTCAACTTTAATAGGCTCTGTGGAAACAGAACTTTTAAGAGTGAAGAAATTCTATGAGTTTAATACTCCAAGACGCTTTAAGGATATTAAAGGCCTGAAGATTATCTCAAAGTACGCAGCAGGGGAGAGTATTGGAGGAGAGTTTTTTGATATTTTTGAAGGACAGAATAAAGTATTTCTTTTAATGAGTGATACATCTTCTTACCTTGCTTCAAGTTCAATTCTTAGTTTATTTACTGCTTTTAAAATGGAAAATAAAATTAACGATGAGAGCAATGAAAAACTAGTAAATGAAATCAAGCTTGAGATGCAAGAGATTTCAAGTAATAAGAAAAAAGAATTAGATGTTGCTCTTTTAAGTATCATTATTGATTTAAATACATATGAAGCTGAAGGTTATGTTTTTGGCGACTATAGAATAATGTCGTCTTTAAAATTAGATAAATTAAAAGGCATTGATAAGAATTTAGTAAATTCTAATGTAAAGGAAGGTAAGGTTAGTTTTAATTTTGACCGTGCTGAAAGAGCTCTTTTCTTATCTCCAGGATTTAATCGATCATGGAGTACATTAAAGCCAGATTTTATGGTGGAAGAATTATTAAATAAAGGAAGCATTAAGCAATTAGATATTTTGGATGAGATTTTCTTTCAATTTAAAAAAGATCGTCCAAGTGGATTCTTACCTTACGATGCTAGTGCCATAATGATGGAGGTTCAAAAAAATGTCATGCTCAAAGTATAGTTTTCTCGTTCTCACTCTTGGCCTCTTAGTAAATACAAGTGTCATGGCCAATATGTTTACTTCACGTATCTGTTTAATGACAAATTTTGATACATCGATTGAACATGAAGGAAAGTTTTTCGGCCTAGTAAAAAACAAGCTTGATATTAAAAAAGAAGATTGTTTAGTTGAAATTAATTATAAGAATATTTTAGATACGAAGTGGATTGTTGATATTTGCCGTGAGCCGGTTCATATTAAAGTTAAGTCACGTGGCTCTTTAGAGTTTTATAAGCGCAAAGGCAATTGTTCTGAATATAATGATCAATACTGTAAGTCTTGGGGTGAACTCAAACAAATCTTACAGGATCACGGACTTATTTTTGCCAAAGGTGAAAGAGAATCCTTACAAAGCTCTCATGGAAAAACTTATTGTACTTACCTGCTTATGAATAAGTATCTCGGTGAAGGTGTTTTATTTTCTAAGTATAAGCAAACTCCTGATATTTTCACGGAAGTAAAACCAGATGTGAAAAAAGAAGTTATCAAAACACCTAAGGTGGAAGAAGTTAAAGAAGAAGTTGCTCCTAAACTGGAAGCACAAGATAAAAAAGAAGAGACAAGCTCAAACCAAGCGCGCTTTTAAAGGGCTTGGTTTAGATCTGCTATAAGGTCTTCAACGGCCTCAATTCCAACACTGACTCTAACTAGATTATCAGTTAAACCAATTGATTCACGAACTTTCTTTGGCATTGATGCGTGAGTCATAATCGCTGGGTGTTCAATTAAAGATTCAACTCCACCAAGACTTTCTGCCAATGCAAATATTTTAACTTTTTCTAGAAACCTTTTAGATTCTTTGAGTCCACCTTTAAGATAAAAAGTTATCATCCCTCCAAAGCCACTCATCTGTGCTTTTGCGATTTTATATTGAGGGTGGGACTTTAAACCAGGGTAGATGACTTTTTCAACTTTAGGATGCTTTTCCAAAAACTTTGCAAGCTTAATTGCATTTTGTTCATGTCTTTCCATTCTTATGGCCAGAGTCTTAATACCTCTAAGTACTAGCCAAGCATCAAAGGGTGAACTGGTTGGTCCAGTTGAGTTTTGAATTTTCCAAAGAGCATCATATACATTTTGCTCATTAGTCATCATAGCTCCACCAATAACATCACTATGACCATTGATATACTTAGTGAGGGAGTGAACAACAATATCTGCTCCCAATTCCAAAGGTTTTTGAAAGTAGGGTGACATAAAAGTATTATCAACAATTGTTTTAACTTGGAATTTCTTAGCAAGCTTAGTTGTCTTTTTAATATCTGTGATTTTTAAAGTCGGATTCGTTGGTGTTTCCAGCCAAAGCACATCATAGTCATTGGCCTTTAATTTCTTTTCAAGCAATTTATAATCGGTTGTGTCTATAAATTCAAACTGATGATAATTATTAAAGACAGTCGTAAATAATCTATAAGTTCCCCCATAAACATCACTACTACAAAGTATTTTACTATCTTTTGGAAACATATGCATAAGCATCGTATTCATACTAATACCACTGGCACTTATTAAGGCATACTTTGCATTTTCAAGTGCAGCGAGATTTTCTTCTAAGCGTGTACGAGTAGGATTATGGCTTCGTGAGTAAGCATAACCAAGATGTTTCCCCGGACTTTCTTGAGCATAGGTTGAGGTCTGATAAATTGGTGGCATAACTGCCCCTGTTTCCTTGTCTGGATGACCTCCAGCATGGATAACAAGGGTTTTGAAATCAAGTGATTTAAGCTCTTTAGCTTTTATACTAAAGTCCCATTTTCTTGAATGATATCAAGGATTGCATTATCAGTTGCATCTTTAGATGTATCAAGACTGAATCCTTTCTCATTCATCCAATCATCATTATAAATTTTTGAAGCATACTTGGCTCCAGAATCATGTAGGATAACGAGAATCTTCTTAGGAGTTTTTTGTCTCTTTGCATATTTAAGAGCACCAACAATTGCAGCTCCACAAGAGCCACCAGAGTAGATACCTTCATACTTACAAAGATCACGTGTCATATGAAATGATTCCTCATCTTCAACCATTTCAAAAGAATCAATGACATCAAAGTGAACATTACCAGGAAGAAAGTCTTCACCAATACCTTCAAGTAGGTATCCGTGTGCACCACTCATATCTCCTGTTTCTTTGTATTTTTTTAGAATCGATCCCTTACAATCAACACCAACCACTTCAACATTTGGCATATGCTCTTTTAAATATTTTCCTGTCCCTGAAATAGTTCCACCAGTTCCAACACTTGCCATGAACACATCAAATTCACCACCAGTTTGTTCCATAATTTCAGGACCAGTTTGTTTATAGTGGCATTCGGCATTGTAAATATTTTCGTACTGATTAACATGAAAACTATTTGGTAGTTTCTTAAGGCTTGCAGCTACTGAGTAATATGATCTAGGATCTTCAGGCTCAACATTTGTAGGACAAACAATTACCTTTGCACCATATGCTTTAAGGTTATCAATTTTTTCTTTTGATTGTTTATCGGCCATAACAAAAATACAATTATAACCGTGAGTGTTTGCATAAAGAGCAATACCAACACCTGTATTTCCAGAAGTACATTCAATGATTGTTCCACCTGGTTTTAAGTCACCATTTTCAACTGCTTTTTCAATCATATAAATTCCCATACGATCTTTAATAGATCCACCTGGGTTCATGTATTCTAATTTCACATAGATTTCACTATCAACATCTTGTGCAACTTTATTTAAGCGAATAATTGGAGTGTTTCCTACAGCATCGGTAATGTTTGTGTTTTTAAATTTTTCCATAAGTTCCTACAATTAATAATTTTTCCACGCTTCTTTGAGTTGAATAACATGTTCTTCAGGTGAAATACTTATTATTTCTTTAAAACGAATAATGCTTTTAAATTCACCTGCTAGCTTTTCAACCAGCGTTTCTTCTTTCCAGATTAAGTTATTTATTAATTTACTTTCTACAGAGTTCTCATCATCTTGCCAAGTCTGATCCCCTGAACTGAGCTCAGATTTAAGACCACTTTTTAACTCTGTGGCGAGGGTTTTATTAATGGCAAGGATGCTTTGCGTTGTAATATAATTATTAGCACTATCTTTTAGTTTTAAGGCCTCTAGAATCTTACTTTGATCCACTGAGGTGGTGAGAAACCAATTCGCTCTGGCCGGGTCTTTAAGCTCTTTTTGTAGCTCGAGTGCCTGCATAAAACTAGCTTGAGTTGAGTAAATGGCACCAATTGCACGCATAAAGTCTTCGACAAACTTTGCTCCTGTAACCTTTCCAAGATAGTCCAAGAGCTTTTTCACTCCACTTGAAATCATCATGGTCATAAGTTTGCGTCCTGTTTTAAGACGGCTGCGCTTTTTATCATCTAGATAATTAAAAATATCGATAAAGTTTTGATCAAAGAAATCACGGATCTTATCAATACCTTCTAGAAAATCTAAGAAGTGACTGCCCGGAGGCGTATCTAAGACGATGATGTCATAAGTATTTTTTTGTAGATTTAATTGAAGTTCAACTAAGGCCAAAATCTCATTAAGTCCACCATAAGGCTTAGTTAAAATCTTTAAAATGCGAGAATTTAAAACTTCTTCTGATTCACTTTGGCTCGCAATTCTTTTAATCGTCTGATGTGCAGACATGAGTTCAACATCAAGAGCAAGCTCTAGACCAAATGGATTTTTAACTGTGATAATCTCACCCGCTTGATCATCAGCGATTCCCATAATTTCTTTTAAGCGCTTAGCAGGATCAATAGTGATTAATAAAACTTTCTTGCCAAGTTCTGCTAAGTGAATTGCACGAGATGTTGCAAGTGTCGTCTTACCAACTCCTCCTGTACCACTGAAGATTTCAACTTGTTTAGCTTCTATTTTTACTCCATTCTCACTCATAGATATTGCTCCATTTCTTTTGACATGGCCTGCATTATATCTTGTGATTGGTTTTCACTAATATAGGTTAAAGAGTGATCTAATAAATCACTAAATTGCGAGATGACTTCTTTTTCATTGGCAATTTTATTTTTAAGGATCTTTGGTAAATTATCTATATTAAGATCTTTGATTTGTGACATCACATTATTACAAATAATCTCTGTCTCAATAGGCTTTATTTTATGAATCTCTTCTTTTAGATCACGACTCTCGTTTAGGGCCATTTGCGTTGGCAGAGTGATAATAAGCGCTTTGGTAAAAGACTCTTCATATAATTTATTTATTACTTTTTGAGTATCTTCAAAAAGAGAACCTGATTGAAAGATCTCCTGATAGTTAACAGTGGATTCCAACATCGTTAAAGCATGTCCACTAGAAGGAGAGTCTAAGACTAAAACTAGTTCAGGATCTTTTTGTAAGAGATCAATGGTTTTGCCAAGATAGATTAAGTAGCTAAAGCCTGGCAGCATATTTATAAGGGCCTTGAAAAATGGTGTTTTAACCACCCACTTGGCAATGGTTTCTGATTTCATTTTTCTGGCAACATACTCAGTTGCACAATCGAGAAGGTCTAACTCTATTATAGGTAGATCAAATTGTGCTTGAGTATGGTCACTTCTTTTATTTTCTAATTTATTGGATTTAAAAACTAAGTACTTAGCTTTTATACCCTTTTGAATAAGGGCATTAGTCAAAGCAAAAGAGGCGAGGGTCTTACCCACGCCACCTTTACCTGTGATTATATAAAATCTATTTTGAGAGTTCATTCACTGATATTAAAACAAATACATAGTCGTTAGTAAAAGCTTAAAGTAAGAGCCTCTAACGTCTTCTGTATCTTCTTGTTTAATATCAAATGGATTATGAAATACAGCTAATAAACCCACTGCAAAGTGGTTATTTAGCCTTAAGTCAGTTCCAGCTCCGACACTGAAACCAAAAGTATTTTTAGCTTCTGACTCTTCGCCATCTTTTACAATAATTGGTTGATAAAAACCAAGTCCACCTAAAAAGTAAGGAGAGAAGTTATCAAATTCATAAGAGCGTCCTTTTATATTAAAAGTAAGTCCTCTTAGATAAATCTCTTTGTCTTTAAAAGCATGATTTGAAAAGTGAAGGTTGGCCAAGAAATCAAAAGAATAACTCGCTGTATATGTATAAAACATATCACCAGTTATCTTATTATCGCCATAGTCTTGAAAGTTACCAAGTAAGAAGGTTTGTCCAAGTCCAAGTCCAATACCATGTTGGTTGATCTTTCTTGCTGCTGATGAAGTGATTTCCTGAACTTCTTCAGCTACTTCTTCAGTTTTTTCAGCTAATTTGGTTTTGGCGTAAGTTTGTACATTACAAAAAGTAAAACTCATGACCATAAAGGTCATGAGTTTTGTAACATTATTTAATGTCATAAATTGATCTCTAAATTAGTTAAGAGTCGTAGAAGTCTCAACGTTGTTTAAATTAACGTTAGTGTTCATGAAGTTAGAGTTCATTGGCATTTCCTCTTTCTTCTCTTCAGTAGCAGCTACTGCTGGTTCTACGATAGAAGTTGGGAAGTTTAATCCCATTTCTTTTTCTAATCCTCTGATGTAACCAGTTAAAGTACCTTCTTCAGATCTAATAACTCTTTTAAGAAGCTCAGTATCACCTGGCTTTAAAGACTTTCTTTCTTGATCAAATAAAAGTTGAATTTGAGTCATGTAAGTGATGTCATTTTTAGTTTTGTTATCGATAACTTGAATTTCATTACCTTCTCTTACGATTTGAGCAATTTCTTCAAGAGTCACGTAGCAAGATTGAAACGTGTCATAAAGTTTTCTGTTTTGATACCTTTTAATAATTCTAACATCTTTCATAATCGGTTTTCCCCTAGTTTATACCCCTTAAGGTTTGTTCAACATTCATGTTCCTAAACATTTCCACATTTAATAAATCCTAAACCAATTAAACGCTTCCGAAATAACATCGTGTTGTTCATAACGCATTGTCTTGTTTAGCAAGTGACACCTACATACTAAGAAATGGCAAAAAAAGTCAACCCGCTTAGTCAAAAAAATTTAATAATTAAGAAATTTAGTTGAATTTGAGTACTTTTTACATGACGCGTCACGAATAATATCCATACTTTGGTACAGCTTTGGTACTAAATAATTTCTTTTGATAGGAAGAATTGTCCGATTTCAGGCATATCCCACAGAATCCTTAAAAAGCCCTCATAAATACCGATTAACTAACATAATACTCCAATTCGGGAGTATCTATGAAGGCTTTAATATGGTTAAGATGATTCATTTATTACTGGTTCTCACCTTAGTTTCTTGTGCTCAGATGTCCAAGAAGGGACAAGAGGTTAAACCAATAGAGCAAAAGAAGAACCTTAGCCCTGAAGAGATTCAGGCCATTAATAAAAAGACTCTCGAAACAGTTTCAAAACGTTTAAAAGAATTAGTTGATGCAGCATTAAAGGGTGGGGAAGAAAAGGTACGCTTTCTTTCAAATGATATGTACCTCAAGGCCAGTGCAGCAATGATGCAAGGTGATTTCATGACTGCTAACGTAATTTTTGAAAACCTTGTGCAATTAGTTCCTAATGATAAGTTTATTAAAAAGAAGTATTCGGTTTCTCTTATTAGAACTGGTGAGCTTGAGAAATCGAGAGATATTCTAAAAGAGATTGTTGGCAAAGGTAAGAACTACGATGAATCAATCGCACTGGTTTTGGCCGGAGTTGAGTCTAGCTTAGGAGAAGTTAAAGCTTCGCAAGTAATCTATAAGGATATTCTAAAAAAGAACTCTGCAAATCACGATGCTTGTATCTTTTTAAGTAAGTCTTATAACTCAGAAAATAAATTCAATTTAGCAGTGAAGACTTTAAAGAATTGTTTTGCAAAGAATAAAAAAGAGGCTCTCTATCCATATTACTTAGGGAAGCTCTATGTTAATAAGGCGAAATTAAAAACAGCTGAGAACTACTTTAATAAGTCTTTAAAACTTGATCCTAACTTTTCTGGTGCTGCACTTGCTCTAGGTTTAGTTAGTGAAGAAAATCAAAAATATAAGAAAGCGATTGCAATCTATAAAAAACATTTAGATTCAAATCCAAACGATACAATGATTCTTTCTCGATTAGTTCAATTACTTTTTACGAATGAGAAGTTCGATGAAGTGATTCCTTATGCAGAGAGATTATCTGATTATGATCCTGAGAATCTAAATTTAAAGGTTAAGCTTGGAATTCTTTATGCGGACGTGAAGCAGTACGATAAGGCCATCGCAGTTTTTAAAGATCTATTAAGCTTTGCACCAGATAATGATAAATTACTCTATTACTTAGGATCAATTTATCAAGAAGTGCAAGAATACGAGGACGCGATTGCTTACTTTAATCAAATACCGCCTAAGTCGGCACTTTATCATGACTCATCATTACAAGTGGCAAATATGTTAAACACATTAGCGCAGAATGAGTTTTTAGAAGAAGGAAAGAATAAGGCAGTTCAAAAACGTTTTATCAGTTTTGTTGATAAGAAAATAGAAGAGCTTCCAAAACTAAGAGTAGACTTTGCAAGTATTAAAGCGGTTTTCTTTGAGAATATACAGTTCACAGAAGAGGCGATTGCAGTTTTAGATAAAGTAAAAGACGATGAAGATTTTGGAAGTAATAATCTTTATCATCTTGCATCACTACATGAGAAGATTGGAAATCATGCAGAATCAATTGATATCATGATGAGTATTGTTAAGCTTGATCCAAATGATGCTCATGCTTGGAACTTTATTGGTTACTCATTAATTGAGCGCGGCGAAGAAATGGATAAGGCCTATGAATATATCCAAAAAGCAATTAAGTTAAGACCAGGTGATGGTTATATAATAGATTCACTTGCATGGTATTATTATAAAGTTGGTAAGGTTAAAAAGTCCTTAGGTCATTTAAAAGAGGCGGTTAATCTTGTGCCAGATGATATTTCTATTCAAAAGCATTTAGCGATCGTTTATTCAAATATGAAGAATTTTGATAAAGCTAAGTTACATATTGAAAAAGCAATTGAGTTAACCCGAGTAGAAGCAGAGAAAAAAGAATTAAATGAATTCTTAAACTCAATTAAATCTAAAAGGGTTCCAGCGTCATTTCTAGAAAAATAATTTGCAAATAAACTGATTAGGCATATGGTTAAGTATGCCTAATAAACTTTTTTCTCTATTTATATATATCTTTATTATTAGCTCATGTCAGAGCACCAAGTTTTCTGGTGATATTACAGATTTAAAAGGTAATGTTTGTCGAAGCATGCAGGGAAAGGGAAGAATCCTCGTTGCTGGGCGCAAACAAGTATTTAGTTTTAGAACTCTCTACATGCCAGAGGAATTAAAGTACTCAGTAGACTTCACCTTTCCGGTGTATGGAACAGAGAATGTTAATTTAGAATATATTCCAGAGAATATAGAAAAAGGTATGAGTCCTTTTAATATCGAATCAAGTTTCGAAAAAAGATTATTGCGTGAGAAAGAAAGTGCGAATCCTGAACTGATTAGTAATTTCTTAGAGATCTGGGCTGAGTATTTTGAAGAGTTATTAGTAAGCGATAACTTAATAAATATGAATTATGCTAATAAGTTTAAGTGGAATAAAGAAGCAGATAAATTAGTAAGTAAAATAGAAAGAGATAAGCACTTATCTGTTATCGAATTTAAGTATCCAAGTTCGGATGGCTATTACGAGCGAATGGACATTCTTGTGCGTGACGTAATTAATGCTGAAGAGATTATCTTACATTTAATTGTAAGGAAATGTTTGGAAAAAGAGACCGAAGCACTCAATTAAGAAGTGAAGTGTCAAATCGCACTTCTTGTCAGTAACTAATAGTTTTTATAGAACCTTTGTTAAATCTGAGTTAAAGTGATTCAGCTAATTGACTAATTTAATAGAAATTAAAGGGGCTTTTAAAAATGCGTGTTAAATCGATTTTATTGTTGGGAGTACTTGCTCTGGCCGTATCTTGTACTAAGAAAGATAACTTTAAAGAAAAAGTTTTAAATCTAACTGTTGCTGCAAAAATTAAAGGACTTGATCCAGTAAATACTGGTGATACATATTCTTCTAATGAAGTAGCTAGAGTTTATGAAGGTTTATTACAATATCATTATTTAAAAAGACCTTATGAATTAATTCCTAATCTTGCGGCTGAGATGCCAAAGGTTTCTGAAGATGGATTAACTTATACTTTTAAAATTAAAAAAGGTGTTAAGTTCCATGATAATAAATGTTTTGAAGGTGGAAAAGGTAGAGAACTAAAAGCTTCTGACTTTGTTTACTCTATTCAAAGAATGGCAGACGCAAGAAACGTATCAGTTGGTTGGTGGTTACTTGATGATAAAATCGTAGGATTAAACGAATGGCGTGATCGCAATAAAGATGCTGAAAAAACAAATTATGATGACCTTGATATTCCAGGTCTTAAAGCATTAGATGACTATACAATTCAATTCAAATTAAAAAAACCTTATCCGCAATTCTTATACTCATTAGCAATGAGTTATACTTATGCAGTTCCACGTGAAGCTGTTGAGTTTTATGGAAAAGAATTTTTAAATAATCCAGTAGGAACTGGTCCTTATATGACTGGTACTTTTACTCAAACAAATACTTTAAAGTATGAAGCAAACCCTAATTATAGAGATGAGTTTTATCCAAGTGAAGGTGCTCCAGGGGATAAAGAAAAAGGTCTTTTAACATCTGCAGGAAAGAAACTTCCATTAGTTAAAAAAGTTATTGTAAATATTCTTCCAGAAGATCAACCGAGATGGTTAGCTTTTAGAAAAGGTAAAACAGACTTTAATGGAATTCCAAAGGATAATTTTGAAAGCACAGTAACTCCTGATAAAGGTTTATCAGATGAGTTTAAAAAACAAGGTGTGCAATTAGAGATTACTCCAGATCTTGATATTACTTATATCGTTTTCAATCACGATGACCCTTTATTTAAGGATAATGTAAAACTTAAGCAAGCAATGTCTCTTGCTTATGATAATGCTGAAGCAAATAAGCTTTTTTATAATAATACAGCTGTGCTAGCTCAAACTCCAATTCCTCCAGGTATTGGTGGGTATGATGAAAATTATGAAAACCCATATATGAAGTTTGATGTTGAAAAAGCTAAGAAGCTTTTAGCAGAAGCTGGTTATCCAGAAGGTAAAGGTCTACCAGAAATTACTTATGATACTTTATCTAAAACTGTATCAAGACAAATGGCAGAGTTCTTTAAAAAGAATATGGCAGCAATTGGTGTAAATATTAAAATCAATACAAACACTTGGCCTCAATTAACTCAAAAAGTTAAGAAGAGAAAAGCTCAAATGTACGGAATGGCTTGGTTAGGTGATTATCCAGATGCTGAAAACTTTTTACAATTAATCTATGGACCAAATCAATCACCTGGACCAAATGGTGCTAACTTTGATGATGCTGGATTTAATAAAGAATTCGCGATCATTACTAAGATGCAACCAGGAAAAGAGAGAGCTGAGCGTTATGCAAAATTAGCTCAGAAGTACTCAGAGCAGGTTCCATGGATCCTAGGTGTGCACAGAACTAGTTTCGTTTTAAAGCATTCATGGCTTAAAAACTATAAATTTTCTACATTCAACTATGGAAATGTTAAATATTGGGATATTGATCTGGATAAGAAGAAGGAAATGGTTAATAAACTTTAATTATTTACTTGAAGAGATAAAAGGAAAAAAATGGGTTCAACAGGAAGCTATATTTTAAGAAGAGTTTTGTACTTAATACCAGTTCTTCTCGGTGTATGTGCAATTGTTTTTCTTCTTTTTAATGTTGTGGCGGGAGATCCGACGGCATTATTACTTGGAAAACATGCAAGTGCTGAGCAGATGGCAGAGTTAAAAGTGCAGCTAGGTTTGGATAAATCTTTATTTATGCAATATATAGACATTGTAAAGTCTGCTTTTACTTTTGATTTTGGAAGAAGTTGGTCTACAAAACAAACTATTTCTTCAATGTTGGCTCAAGGTGCAATTCCGTCTTTAACTCTAACTCTTCCTGCATTTGTTATCTCAACAATACTTGCAGTTCTATTTGCAACACTTGTTGCCTACTATAGAGGAAAGGGTATTGATCTTTTTGTGAGAATCTCATGTATTGCAATGATGAGTATTTCATCTCTTGTATACATCCTTGTATTCCAAAATGTTTTAGCTTATCAACTAGGATTATTTGAGATCTCTGGTTATGAGTTTGGTTTTCCAGACTTTGTTCCTTATGTAGCTCTTCCAATTATTATTTGGGTTGTGCTTTCTCTTGGGCCGGATATTCGTTTTTATCGTACAATGATTTTAGATGAGATTTACCAAGACTATGTTCGTACTGCACGTGCGAAGGGTTTAAGTGAAAAGAAAATTTTATTAAAGCACGTTCTAAGAAATGCTTTAATTCCAATCATTACATATCTTGTTAACCAATTACCATTCCTCTTACTTGGAAGCTTACTCCTTGAGAGTTTCTTTTCTATTCCTGGTCTAGGTGGAATTGTAATTACAGCACTTAATAGTTCAGACTTTCCTGTAATTAAAGCGATGGCAATTCTATCAGCAGTTGCTTATATCGTTTTCACTCTATTACAAGACATTCTCTATACTGTGGCTGATCCAAGAGTGAAGTTAAAGTAGGTGGGTTATGGGTATGAGTAAAACAGAAGTTCTAGTAAATAATACACAAGCAAGTGACCCTTTAAAGGGTAAGTCTTTATGGATCGATGCTTGGCAAAGACTTAAAAAAGATAAAGTAGCAGTTGCGTGTTTAATTATTGTTATTCTCTATGCAATTGTTGCCGTGCTTTCTGGTGTTGGCTTAATTGCAGCAGATTGGGGAGCGGAAGTTGGACCGTCTTATGCAGCACCTGGTGCTGACTATTGGTTTGGGACAGATATCTTTGGACGTGATGTTCTTTCAAAAGTTATCCACGGCTCTCAAGTTGCAATGAGTGTTGGTTTAATTTCATCTCTTATTGCTATTCCAATTGGGGTTACACTTGGTGCCTTAGCTGGTTATTTTGGTGGATGGGTTGATGAAGTTATTGTTTGGTTTTACACAACTTTCTCATCGATTCCTCAGATTATGCTCTTAATGAGTATAGCTTTAATTTTAGGTAAAGGTATTAATACTGTTTATATCGCATTAGGTTTAACTTCTTGGGTGGGATTATGTCGTCTTATCCGTGGTGAAGTTATGAAGCATAAGAATAGAGAGTATGTACAAGCAGCTGGTGCTATTGGTGCAGGCCATGGAAGAAAGCTATTTAAGCATATCATTCCAAACGTTTCACATATTGTGATTATCTTTACTTCTTTACAGTTTCAAATCGCTATTAAATCAGAAGTTATTCTTTCTTATTTAGGTCTAGGGGTTTCTGGACAGCCTTCATGGGGAACAATGATTGATGATGCTAAGCTAGAGCTTGCTCGTGGTGTTTGGTGGCAATTAGCTGGAGCAACACTAGCGATGTTTGTGGTTGTACTAGCATTTAATATTCTAGGTGATGCATTAAGAGATGCACTTGATCCAAAACTTAAAGGTAAGGATTAGTATAATGAGCTTAATTAGTTTTAAAGATGTAACTGTTGATTTTAATACACCTGAAGGTGTGGTTAGAGCTGTAAATGGTATCTCATTTGATATTAAAGAAGGCCAAACTGTTGGTCTGGTTGGAGAGTCTGGTTCAGGTAAGTCTGTAACGAGTTTAGCAGCAATGAGACTTATTCCAAATCCTCCAGGGATTATAAGTGGTGGGCAAATCCTTTTCCAAGGTAAAGATCTTGTTAAGGCCTCTGAAGAAGAAATGAGAAAGATTCGTGGAAATGACATCTCAATGATTTTTCAAGAGCCAATGACTGCACTTAATCCTGTCTTTAGAGTTGGTGATCAAATTGCTGAAGTGTTAATGCTACACAAGGGAATGTCACGAAAAGAGGCTTGGCAAAAAGCTGAAATGCTCTTAGATCAAGTTGGTATTCCTAATCCAAAAGCAAGTATTATGAAATATCCTCATGAGATGAGTGGGGGGCAAAAGCAACGTGTTTGTATTGCCATTGCGATTGCTTGTGAGCCAAAACTTTTAATTTGTGATGAGCCGACAACAGCATTAGACGTAACAATTCAAAAACAAGTTTTAGATCTTATGTTTGATCTACAAAGTAAATATAATATGGGGATGCTCTTCATTACTCACGACCTTTCTGTTATCGCTGATATTGCTGATGATGTTGTGGTTATGTACCGTAGTAATCTCGTAGAACAAAATAATACTGAAGCTATTTTTACAGATGCTAAGCATCCATATACAAAGGGACTTTTATCTTGTCGTCCATCTCTTGAAAAAAATCCAAGTCGTCTCCTAACAGTTGCTGACTTTATGGATGATGCTGGAAATGAAATTGAGATTGATCAAGCTAAACTCGTTCCAGATGAGAAAAAAGAAAAGAAAGAAGAAACTCCAACTCTTTTAGAGATTAAAGGTCTATCAACTCACTTCCCAATCAAGGGTGGTTTATTTGGCCGTACTGTTGATCATTTTAAAGCAGTTAAAGAAGTTTCTTTTAAGCTGCAAAAAGGAAAAACCCTTGGGCTTGTTGGTGAGTCAGGTTGTGGTAAAACAACTCTTGGAAGAACTATTCTTCGCCTTATCGAGCCAGCTGCAGGTCAAATAATTTATGATGGTATTGATGTAACAAAACTAGATAAAGATCAAATGCGTGAAATGCGCTCACGTATGCAGATTATTTTTCAAGATCCATATTCTTCATTGAATCCTCGTATGACTGTTGGTGAGATTTTATTAGAGCCAATGAACTTACATAATATTGGAGCAAATAAAGAAGAGAAAATTGAGAAGGCAAAGTGGCTAATGGAAAAAGTTGGTTTAACAGCTGCTCAATTATCACGTTACCCACATGAGTTTTCTGGTGGGCAAAGACAACGTATTTGTATTGCTCGTGCACTTGCAGTAAATCCTGAGTTCATTATTTGTGATGAATCAGTTTCAGCACTTGATGTATCGGTACAAGCACAAGTTTTAAATCTTCTATTAGATCTACAAGAAGAATTTGGCTTAACTTATATCTTTATTTCTCACGACCTTTCAGTTGTTAACTTTATCTCTGATGAAGTTGCTGTTATGAAGGCAGGGGAGATTGTTGAAATGGATAAGGCCTCAAAGGTTTATCATAATCCTCAAAGAGACTATACGAAGACTTTACTTGAAGCGATTCCAAAAGGTATTCCTAAGTCATTATTGGCAAAACAACAATAAGATAAGTATCTAAAATTATAAGCATAATGTTAAAAGACTGAGTTAAAGACTCAGTCTTTTTTTTATTCTCTCCGATAAGGTATTTCGGAGGATTCTATGAATACATATTTCAGACTATTTATTATGGCGATGTGCTTTTGTTTAAGTGAACCTGTATTTGCAGAGAGTAAAGAGAAGTATATTGGTGAAAGAGAAAATATAGTTAAAGATATCCAAGGTATTATCACCCTTGATAAGTCTAAAGTAGAATACTCTAAAGAACTTGAAGCAGTTCAACCTTTTCCGAGTTTTAATAAAGAAAATATTAAGTCTTACTCTATTGAATTTC
Source organism: uncultured Bacteriovoracaceae bacterium (assembly GCA_913053615.1). GTDB lineage: Bacteria > Bdellovibrionota > Bacteriovoracia > Bacteriovoracales > Bacteriovoracaceae > UBA845. The sequence continues at coordinate 18,446 of CAJXHA010000032.1, forward strand.
ATAAGTATGTTAAATCAATGCTTCCTTATCTTTTAAAGAAAGTTAAAAATAATGATGTTAATGGAGAGTTTAACTTATTTCATTCTCTACTAAGTAAAGCTTCTGAAATTGATAATGTAATTGAGCTTAGTAGTATCGAAAAAGTAAGCTTTGATCTTTGTTATGAAAACCTAAAAACAGAGAAAATTCTTAGGGCCTGTTCTAAGGCCATTTCTAAATACGAAAATAAAAAGCTAGAGATGGATGTAGAGCTTAATCGCTTTAATGGACTAGCACCTAATAATCTAAGTAAAGCAACTGAGATGGCACATGATTATTCTAATTTAAGAAGATCAGTTGCTTCATCTATTAGTGAGTAAATTTACTTAGACTCGATAATACCTTTTAGATAAAGAAATACTAATGAGCCGGCACAGGCCAAGTACACATTCCATTGCCATGCCCATTGTAGCTGAAAAGTATTAATATAAACTAAGAAGATACCTATCCCATAAGAACCAATCACAGAGCCTGGTGTAAGCTTGGCCTTAATCTTATTTTGAAAAAGTACATTGGCCATAAATAAGGCAACTAATGAGCCTGCAGTCCATGATGTAATTTTTAGTCCTAATAACAATAATTGATCACTGGTAGAAGCAATAAAAGCAATAAGCATTAATATCGCAGTAATAATAAGTGTATCGCGAGTATAGAATTTTTTAATTTGATCTTTATCTGTAGTTTCATGTCCAAGAATATCACTATAAAAAGTTGCAGAAAGAGCATTTATAGTCGAGTCTAGTGTACTCATCGTCGCAGCGAGAACACCTGCAAGCATTAATCCCTTTATACCAGCAGGGAAGTACTGGGTAATAAAATGTGCAAATAAGAAATC
>CAJXHA010000033.1 GCA_913053615.1 uncultured Bacteriovoracaceae bacterium
TGCTCATCAATATAGTGGGCCTGTCTATCAGGGATACCAAAAATATTATCTGGATAGGCGTTCGCTGAATTATCAATAAGAAACTTTCTAAGGTTATTTATCGTATATTGGGATGTACCTCTGTCTCGAAAAGTTTGAGATCTCAAATATGGAGATAAATCACTTTCGCCCTCTCCAGTATTAATACCAGGTCTTTGTGGATTATTATTTTCTCTGCCACCAGAATTATTAGGAGCTTCTAAGCATGCACTTAAAGAAAATATTGCTATTATAAATAACGTAAGTGTTTGATATCTCATATGTAACCTCAAGTTCATTCTATCTATTATTTTAGGACAAACGAAGCCTTTCTGTAAATCTTTCACATTGCACAAAGCTTTTGGTTTAAATTATGCGTAATAACCTGTATAAATGTTGCCCTATGAAAGAATTTGCAATCCATTCTGTCTATTTAGCAACTGAGGGTGAAGGTGTTCGTGTTGGAACTCCTCAGGTATTTGTGCGCTTTATGGGCTGTAATATTGGTTGTATTAATTGTGACTCAAAAGATACTTGGGAATTTACTGAGCCTAACTATTCTCTAGACGAATTACTTTCAGTTATTGAAGCCGAATCAGGGGTGAATGAAAGAAGAGTAAAGAATATTTCAATTACAGGTGGTGATCCACTACATCCGAAACACATTCCTGCAATTTTAAAACTTTCTAAAACTTTGAAGCAAAAAGGTTATTTTATAAATATTGAGGCATCAGGAATGAGAGTCGTAGATGAAATTTTTGATCTTATTGACTTTGTAAGCTTTGATATCAAAACTCCTTCTACTGGAGTGAAGTTTAACGAGAAGGCCCTCTTAAAGTTAATCACTCAGTATGGTGAAAAAGCTCAAGTCAAAGCAGTTATCCAAAATCGTCATGACTTTGATTTTGTTTATGATATTTATACAAAAATAGAAAAAGAAACTCCTGATCTAAAAACACCTTTCGTTCTAACTCCTTGTTTTGAGCCAGGGGAAAACCTTCCAAAGGTACTTGTACAGTCAATTGTTGAGCTGAATCAGGCAATTGGAGCACCTTTTAAAGTCATACTCCAGCAACATAAAGTTATTTACTCTTCAGACTTTGGTAACTTCTAACTATTCTTCATCTGGGTATTGATAAGAAATCTCTACATTTTGCGATTCTTCATTCTCGTCTGGTAAATTACTAGGTCCTTTGTAGTATCTTATTTTTCCATCTTTAGAATAATCTATTGTCATTTTAGGAGCCAATAGTCTAATGAAGAAACTGTCCGCTTCGAGGATAAAGCGAGTTAATTCATTTTTGCTTTTCTTTTTTACTCGAAAGTTAACACGAGTCATCTTCCCTGGGATAATGAAATCAAAAACTTCGTCATCTTCAATTTCATTTAGCTTTGAAGAGAGATAGGTATTAAAGCCTTGAGATGAAATAGAGTTCTTATTTAATTCAATTTCCTCTGTTTTTTTATTTTCCCCATCATTATTAAACATGACATAAGTCTTATCTTTTAACCTTATTCCATAATCGTAATCAAAGCGAAAATCTTCAAATTTATGCTTAGGTACATAAGGATGATTCTCATAGTTATTGTATAGGTACGCTATTTTCTTTCCATCTTTATAATAGGTTGTTTCAGTTAGAAGGATTTTCTTCTCGTCAGAGAACGTTATCTTGTGAGTTTCATTATATGCAAGCTCACCATTTTCTCTAATAGCTTTGCCTTTAAATTCATATACCGTGTTTGCCCAAAGAGTATTGATACTTAGTATCGTAAGTATGAGAAAGAACATTTTCATTATTTGCTCCTTTTTTGAGGACAATAGGACTCTAGAGTAACACATGATCGAGAGTAAACGATTGTTGTCCACCATAGTTTTGTTAACTTTGCATCGATAAGGTAATCAGAGCCAGGACAACTGTGTTGTACCAGAGCTTTTATAGAAGACTCAGTGATATTAAATGCATTCTTATTAAAAAATATTTGGCCTTCACAAAACTCCTCAACTTCAGCTTTAGCCTTTATCATCGGTGGTACTGATTTGGGAGGTGTTGTTTGTTCAACGTTAAAGTTCTTTTTATTGATCACAGGGTAATAAGTATATTTTTGTGAACATCCAAATAAAAAGAGGCTAATTAAAATAACTTTCATTAAAGATCCTTTTTAAAACGGTAAGCAAGATTTAACCAGCCCGCTAAAAAAGCCAAGCCACCTAAAGGAACAATCATTGCAAATGTTTTCACTGAGCTAAAGGCATATAAATAGCAATTAAATGAAAATAAAATTATTCCAATAGTAAAAAGTCTATATGTCCATTTGGGCTTAAGCTGAACAACTCTTGTGTGTAATGTGGCAAGTATTAAAAGAGCAAAACCATGATAGAATTGGTACTTGATTCCCGTTTCAAATGTTTTCATTGCCTTTTCACTTAGAGAGCTACTTAGAACGTGAGCTCCAAAAGCCCCAAGTAGTACTGCAAGAAATAAAAATAGAGAGCTTAAAATTAATGCTAGTTTTATATCCTTATTCATTTTCTTCCTTTATTTATAATGCTGCCATTAGAATGCGGTTTACTTTTTCAGAGTCAATATCACTATGCTCTCCAAGGTTTACTGGAATATGTGACTTCAAACTTTCTATGATCTTTGGAATCTCCTCTTCATTGACTTTATAAACAGAGAGTTTTGTAGGTAATCCCATTGAGTTAAAAAAGTCTTCAATCATTAAAATACATTCTTTAGCTCGTGATTCTGGAGTTCCCTCTGTTATCTTAAAAACTCTCTGGGCCATTTGATCTAAACGATTAAGTTTTTTATCCATTTGCTCTCTAAGAAGACTTGGAAGAACCACTGCAAGAGTTCTTGCATGATCAATTCCATAGAGTGCTGTTAGTTCGTGACCAATCATATGAGTTGCCCAGTCATGTACAACACCACTGCCAATAAGACCATTAAGTGCCATTGTTGCTGACCACATAAAGTTTGCACGACTTTCATAATCGTCTTTTACATGAATTACTTTTGGACCTTCCTCTAATAAAGTCATGAGGATTCCCTCTGCAAAACGGTCTTGTAGTGGAGAGTTCACATTAATAGTTAAGTACTGCTCAAGCACATGAACAAATGCATCTACAATACCATTTCCCAATTGTTTTTCTGGTAGTGAATAGGTCACCTCTGGATCAAGAATAGAAAACTTTGAAAATAGACTAGGGTGACCAAATCCTAATTTATCACTGCCCCTACTAACTACACTAAAGCAATTCATCTCACTGCCTGTTGCGGCGAGTGTCAGCACAGCTCCAAATGGAATAGGGTTTTCAAATGACTTATTCTCGCTAAGTATTGTCCATGGATCACCGTCAAAGTTAATGGCTGCACTAATAAATTTCGTTCCATCAACAACAGAGCCACCACCAACGGCAAGGATAAAGTCTACTTTTTCTTTTCTTGCCAAGTCCACTGCTTGCATTAGTGTGTCGTATTGAGGGTTTGCCTCAACACCACCAAACTCGATCAGGTTATGATCAGCTAATGAAGTTTTAACTTGCTCATAGATTCCATTGCTTTTTATAGAGCCACCACCATAGACCATCATTATTTTATTATTAATATTAATATTTTCTTTTAGTTTACTGATTTGGCCTTTTCCAAATATAACTTTTACCGGATTATAAAATTCAAAATTTTTCATATAAACTCCAATTTATTTTAAAAACTTTATGGTGCTTGAGTTTTTCACACCTTGATTTATCGTTAAATTTTTTCCTGCTTTTTTTCCAAGATCAAAAGAACGGCTATCTTTACTACTATTACTACTAGCACTGCTAAGCCTTCGGTATATGCGCTCAATATGTTGATCAAGCTGGTTATTTATTCTGACCAAAGCATGCTTGTCACTTTCACTAAATTCCATTTGACTCATTTTTTGATTATAACCATGGGCCAAACCATAAAAGAAAGAATTCTTGGCCTTAAGTCCTTTTAAGTTGTGATCTGATTTAAAGCGCTGCCATAGTCTTTCAAGTTCAGCATCTAAAAAACCACTTACATAGTCAGCAAGTTCAATATTGGTACGAGTACCAGTAACCTCAATAGAGACACTTTCTTTTCCATAAGAGAGAATTGGTCGTACCATAAAATGTTTTAATATATCGTAGATACAAGAAATCTTTGCATCTTTTCTTTTTCTCTCTAATAGTTTTTTTACATAAAACTCTTGATCACTTTCAAGTCCCGAGAATTCAAGGTTATGTTTTATTAATAATTGATTGGCCTTTAAAGTTGCAAGCTCTGCTTCGTGCACATTGGAACTTTCTGAGAGGCGAAGTAGATTCTTAACTTTATTAAGTATTTTTTCTGAATGGAAAGAATTAGTCTTCGCATTTGCTAAATCAAAGTTCATGGAAGCTTTTTTTACATCATCTGGAAAGTTAAATAATTCACAGACATGCTTGAATTCTTCTCCATGAGGTAAGACGTCATTACCATAAAAAAGAAATGTTATATAGTGAGCTAATTCATGGCGAAGAATATCTTTAATTAAGTTATCCTTTGCCTGGTAGATTAAATTTTTATTTAGCCCAATTTGATAATGATTGCCATCAAAATAACCTATTAGTTCACCTTCAAAAACGATGACATCAATAGGGTAGAGAAAACCTTTATACTCGAAACGAGAACGTCTGACATTGAATGATGTTTCATTCTTAAGAATATCTCTTAGCATTTTATTTGCTTTTTGAATGAAGCTAAATATCGTCTCTGAATAAACTTTCATGGAGCTTATTTTTAGCATATTTTGTCTTTAATGAGTAATAAAGTTAGTGGAAAAATGCTCTATAAGGCGATATCAAACATATCAATTACATTTAAATAAAATGGGCTAAAATTATCATCTCGCACCATATATTCATTCCTTAGCCAGTAATGCAATGTGTATGCAAGGGCACCATATCCAAATTGGTAAGCCGTAGGATTGGCCTGATATCTAAAAACAAATGACTCAGGGTATCGATTATAATTCTGATGTATTTTATTCATAAGTTCTTTTGCCAGCTTACGATCATTGGCCGCCTGCACCAGTGCGGGGTAAGAAACTTTTTTCTTTAAACGATAAAGTAATGCCATTCTTATATTTCGTGCATGACTGATGCGATAAAACATAATCTTCAATAACATTCTTATCTCTTCATTTTTAACTAAGTTTGTTTTGGGATAATTACTCATCATTTCTTCTAATAGTTGAATCTGTTCAATGAGAATTTCATCCTTACCCTTTAATTCTCTTAAAAGGTATCGATCAAGTATTTTATGTTGAGGAAATAACTCATCCCCAAGATTTGAAAATGAAATTAGAGCAAGTGCATTTTGATCTTTAATATACTTTGTTTGAAAATCAAGTATATCTTTCCAAACAGCGAGATCTTCCCCTAAGAGTTTTAATCCAATCATAGGATCAAAATTATAATCAGTATTATTTAAAAGCATAATTGTCCAGTCTACTAACCAATAACCAAGCTCATTTCCAGTGGTGAAGTTTAAGTGTCCATGGACACCCGCTTTGGACAGGTTTTGCATATCAAGTGCACGAGTTTTAAAATAATCAGTTAAAAAAAGTGGAACTCCAATATCAAGATTTATCCAATAACTTGTTTCAGGGTAGTACCAAGTTGGTCTTTCATCTTTCATTTTGAGAGTAAAGTCCAACATGTCTTTAAAACTCTTATTGCCATAAGTTGGAGTCTTCTCATCATAAAGACCAAAGTAATGAACAGTATGGGGGAGAACACCTACAGACTTATCTGCATATTGTGGCAGGAAGTTAAAATTTCCGTATTTTTCATCTTTTTGATTACTTGATACATGGACCTTAATGAAAACTCTCGATCCACCTTTAGCCGCAATCTTAGCAGATTCGTTCATCCATTTAATAGTTCTTTCGTAAGAAACTGCGGTGAACTCGCTAGTTCCAAGTTCTATATTAAAAAAACTCATTGGAAGAAACTTCATAAATGTTTTCATCTTCTTTTCAATTGAAGCAAGGCTAAGAGAATCAAAGTTTTGATTAAAAAGATTTGTTAGTTTAAAACTATTTTGTTGGTGAAAGGCATAGCCCATGGTTATTCCTGCATGAACTCCAAGGTTACGTGCAAGCCTAAATGGGAGGTCTAGGTTTTTAATAATATTTCTTTGGCCAATATCAAGTAAACTTAAGTCAAATATATTTTGTGAGTTTCGAGCAATCCATTTCACTGTATCAATCGCGATATCCTCTTTGCCCATTAGAAAGCCACTGACCCATTCACTTGGGTGTAGGGTATGAAGATGTAGACCTCTATATTTAAATGCAGGTTTAAACTCATAACTCTTATCACAGTGCTTTCTTAAATCTTCATAGCGAGGAGAGATTTGCATGCGTGGATGTGGGAAATAAAAACCTAAAATTTGTAAACCATAATAATAGGTTGCACCCCATTCTTCATCAGTTGCCACAATATGCATATTTACTTTAGTTTCTTTACACTGAAAGCTAATGAGATTTTTCACTTGGGAGCTGAGGCGAGTAAATGTTAACTGTCTACGGGAGAGCTTTGCTTTTGCCAGAATTGTTGCATGTTCTTGCTCTATGGCCTGCTCTTTTGCACTGATTGGCCTTAAATTAAAATTAGTACTCGCATAACAATGTAGTGAGAGTAAAATGAGAAGATATTTCATTTATGCTTCTTTTGAGTTTCTAATTTTAAAAAATAAGAAAACACCAAAACTCATAAAAATAAGACTGAGAATCTGTCCCATATTAATGACAAAACCATCGCTTATACTCGATTGATTATCTTTAACGAATTCAATAAAAAAGCGAAAGCCAAAACTTATAATGATTGCATTACAAAGAATATAACCCTTTTTCCAAACATCAAAACGATACTTATACATGGCAAAGAGAATCATTGAAATAGTAAAGTATCCCATAGACTCATACAATTGAGCCGGATGACGAGCAAAGGTATCCACTCTTTCAAAAACAATTCCCCAAGGAAGATCAGTTGGTCGTCCAACAATCTCTGAGTTAAAAAAGTTTCCTATCCTGATTAAAGATCCAACAAATAAACATGGACCAGCAATGACATCCATAAGCCAGAAAAATTTTATATCTTTATGTTTTTTAAGAAAGACATAGGTTGCAATAATAACACCTGCAAAACCACCATGGCTTGCAAGTCCACCTTCCCAAACTTTTAAAATATCTAATGGATTACTTAGGTAATACTCTGGTGAATAAAAGAAACAATGAGCAAGTCGTGCTCCAATAAATGTTCCTGCAAAAATATGTATTGTTAAAGAACTTACTAAATCTGGGTTAAGACCACGGGATTTAAATATTCTTTTAACCACATATTCCATACTGGTAAAACCAATAACGAACATTAATCCATAATAACGTATGCCAAGAGGGCCAAGGCGAAAAATTTCGGGGTCTACATTCCAATTCATAGAAATATTCTAGGTTTTTCCCATTCAGATGGCAAAAAAAAATAGCCCCAAAAAGGGGCTTTATTTAGCGATATGAGTTAAATATTATTTTCCTTTAATTTTAGAGAAAATATACTCTTTATTCATACGAGCAATATTAGAAAGGTTAATACCTTTTGGACAGCTAGCTTCACACTCAGCGTGATTAGTACAATTTCCGAAACCTTCTTCATCCATAGTTTTAACCATACTAGAAACCCTCTCTTCAGCTTCTACACGCCCTTGCGGAAGTAGGGCAAGTTGAGAGATCTTAGCACTAGTAAAGAGCATTGCACTGGCATTTGGACAACTTGCAACACATGCACCACATCCAATACAAGTTGCTGCATCCATTGCTAGATCAGCATTCTCTTTTGAAACAGGAATTGCATTAGCATCTTGAGCATTACCAGTATTAACACTAATGAATCCACCACTTTGAATAATCTTATCAAAGCTTGAGCGGTCAACCATAAGGTCTTTCATTACTGGGAAGGCCCTAGCACGCCATGGTTCAATAACAACTGTGTCTTCATTTTTAAATGAACGCATATGTAGCTGACAAGTTGTTGTTTGTTTTTCTGGACCATGTGCTTGTCCATTGATCATCATTGAACAACTACCACAAATACCTTCACGACAGTCGTGATCAAAAGTAATTGGGTCTTTGTTTTCAGCAACTAATTGCTCATTTAATTGATCTATCATTTCTAAAAAAGATGAATCAGTTGAAACACCTTCTAGTCTGTAATCTTCAAAATGGCCGGAGTCTTTTCTATTCTTTTGTCTCCAAACCTTTAAGTTTAAATTTAATAATTGTTCCTGTTGAGACATATCTTACTCCTTATTTATAACTTCTTGTTGTTAGTGGAACATTAGGGAACTCAAGCTCTTCTTTATGACGAATTGGCTCTTTATCAACTCCAGTAAATTCCCAAACTGCAGAGTGAGCAAAATTCTCATCATCTCTTTTTGCTTCTCCATCATTTTGGTATTCACTTCTAAAGTGACCACCACATGACTCTTCACGAGTAAGGGCATCTCTTGCCATTAATTCACCAAGTTCTAAGAAGTCAGCAACACGATTTGCTTTTTCTAGTTCTTGAGAAATACCTTCAGCATCACCAACTACTTTTACATCCTGCCAGAATTCACCACGTAGTTTTTGAATCTCTTTGATCGCAGTTTCTAGACCTGCTTTATCACGACTCATACCAACGTATTCCCACATGATTTTACCAAGTGCTTTGTGGAATTCATCAACCGAACGATTACCTTTGATATTAAGTAATTTATTAATTCTTTCAGTTACTTCTTTTTCTGATTTCTTAAATTCTTCATGATCAGTATCAATTGGTTTTAATTCATTATTGGCAAAATAATCACCAAGAGTATAAGGAATCACAAAGTAACCATCAGCCAGACCTTGCATAAGTGCTGATGCACCTAAGCGGTTAGCACCGTGATCAGAAAAGTTTGCTTCACCCAGAACATGTAGCCCAGGAATCGTACTCATTAAATTATAATCAACCCATAATCCACCCATTGTATAGTGAACAGCAGGGTAGATACGCATCGGTCTTTCATATGGATTCTCATCAGTAATTCTTTGATACATTTCAAATAAGTTTCCATAACGAGCTTCAATAGCATCTTTTCCATCACGTTTAATGGCGGCGGCAAAGTCGAGGTAAACAGCCAATTTCGTTTTCCCCACACCTTTGCCTTCGTCCGTTCTATACTTTGCCTGTCTAGAGGCAACATCTCTTGGAGCTAAGTTTCCAAAAGATGGATATACTCTCTCTAAGTAGTAATCTCTTTCTTCCTCAGGGATATCATTAGGGTGTCTATCATCACCCTCTTTCTTAGGAACCCATACACGTCCATCATTTCTAAGAGACTCACTCATAAGAGTAAGCTTTGACTGATTATCACCATGAACTGGAATACAAGTAGGGTGGATTTGAGTAAAACATGGGTTTGCAAACCCAGCACCTTTTTTATAGGCCTTCCAAGCAGCTCCTGCATTTGATGCCATCGCATTAGTAGAAAGGAAGTAAACATTTCCATAACCACCAGTTGCAAGAATAACAGCATGAGCACTATGTCTTTCGATATCACCAGTGATCATATCTCTCACGATAATCCCACGAGCTTTTCCATCAACCAGGACAATATCTAAAAGCTCACGACGATTGTACATTTGAACTTTACCAAGACCAATTTGTCTTGAAAGTGCTGAGTATGCACCTAAAAGTAATTGCTGTCCTGTCTGTCCTTTAGCATAAAAAGTACGACTAACTTGCGCACCACCAAATGAACGGTTAGCAAGATACCCGCCGTAGTCACGAGCAAAAGGCACACCTTGAGCAGTGGCTTGATCAATAATATTATTTGAAACTTGAGCGAGACGATAAACGTTTGCTTCACGTGCTCTAAAGTCTCCACCTTTTACAGTGTCGTAAAAAAGTCTCCAAACACTATCACCATCATTAGGGTAGTTCTTAGCGGCGTTCACACCACCTTGAGCTGCAATAGAGTGAGCACGTCTTGGTGAGTCGTGTAAGCAAAATGATTTAACATTATAACCAAGCTCAGCTAAAGTCGCAGCAGCACTTGCACCAGCAAGTCCAGTTCCCACAACAATTACATCAAACTTTCTTTTATTGGCAGGGTTTACTAATTTTAATTTAAATTTATGTTTGTCCCATTTTTCACTGATTGGACCTTCAGGTATTTTTGAATCTAATTTAAAGCTCATGAATGCTCCTTAGTTTTGAAAATGACAAAAAATTGCTAAGCTTGAAAACCCTATCGCAACAAAGAGGCCATAGAGAACACCAGCAGTCTTAATGTGTGGGGTATATGACTTGTGATTAAATCCCCATGTTTGAAAAACTGACTGAACACCGTGGCTTGTATGTAGCCCTAAAGCACAAACAGCAAAACAATACCAAGCCACATAAAGTGGGTTAGCAAAGTATTCAATAACTACACGGTATAGGTCGCGCATTTCTGTTCCCGCAACATTTGTTGTGTAGTGAGCACCAAATTTAAAATTAAGTAAGTGCAGAATGATAAAGACTAAAATAATGACACCTGTTATAGGCATGGTTGCTGAAGCAATCGTTTCACCACGTCCTGTACGAGTCTTATTATAGTATTTAACAGGTCTCGCTGAGTGGTTTTCAGTTTTTAAAACAAGTGCCAAAACAACATGTAATAAAAACATCCCAATCAAACCTGCTTCCGCAACATAAATAAGTGGGTTACTTGTTAAGGTGTAAGCATACTTATTAAAAGCATCTGCACCAACGAAAAGAAAAAAGTTTCCAGCTAAGTGTGTAACTGTAAAACCTAAAAGCCCTAAACCAGTTAAAGCAAGTATCTGCTTTTTACCGATTGAAGACGTAAAATAATTGTGGGCCAACATAGTTTAACTCCCTTTATAGTGTAGCAATTCATCAATCATATACGGTATAATGATATCAAAATATAAAACGATGTCATTAGATAACTATAGGGAATCACTCTCATTTTGACACAGGTCAATTAATTATTTATTATGCGCAAGAACAACAAGAGGTAAACATTGAGCCAGCTCAACAAATTGATTGAATACCCTAGTGAAAACTTCATTAAACTTGAAGGAATAAGTCCCTATCTTGAGGGGCGTGTCATAGTAAATCAAACTGAAATAGGCTTTGACGCAGAAGTTGATATCGTACTGAGCGAGTCGGGTAAGATATATAAACACGTGGCTATTATTTATAACCAAGCTGATCACAAAGAAGCACTCGATCAAGGTTATCGACAATTAAAAAAGTATTTAAATTCTCTTAAAAAAGTGTAAAAATTAAGTGTGCTTAAGTTCTTGAATTTTTAAGCTAAATTTATTTGTACGCATCATCTAATAAGGAAGTTAATGAGTCACGCGTTGCTAATTTCAAATAATGAAGTCATTTGTAATCTCTATGAGATAAATATGCGTGCATATGTCGGTACGAATATTACTATTAAAGAAAGTTATGATGCAGCAAAGGGTTTACTTGAGCATGCACCAGATTTAAATGCAATCATTACCTTAGATGAAGACGAAACAGATGTCGTACAAATTAAAGAGTTAGAAAACTTTCTAAAAGAAAAAGCATTAAATGTACCATTGATTATCATACACAAAGGCAAGGAGAGTTTTCAATCTAAACTCATTATAAAGAACAAGTATGATATCAGAAGTATTTTGCAAACCATGGCAAAGATCCTTGAGATCACTGCTAAGGATATGGCACAAAGACCAGTTCCAAAATTCTTTCCTATTCCAATACGTTTAATAAAGACTATGCAAGAGACAGATTGTGATATTTTTTATCGCTCTCAAAATGAAAACTTAGAAACTGAATACTTTAAAATTATTGAAGCAAACGAACCAATCGAAGAAAAGATTGGCAAGTATCTTGATGAAGGCGTGAAAGAGCTTTTTGTGGACTCTCAGTATCGCTTAAAGTTTATTAATAAGGCGAGTGAAGCTTTGATGAATGAACTTAATTCTCCAGATGCTAGTGCTGAGGATAAAGTTGAAATCACTTCTCAAGGACATGGCCTAGTTGCAGAAGAAATTTTTGAAAGTGAAGAAATCTCTGATGAAGTTGCTAAGATCTCTCAATCTTGTATTAAGGCGATTCATGAAACAGTTAAAGATGTTCCAAAAGTTAAGAGCCTACTTGCAATGTTAGTGGCAAATAAATCAGACTATATTTATAAGCACTCAGTACTTGCAACTTATGTTGCGAATGGAATTATTGATAATATTTCTTGGGGGAGCAAGGAGCAACAAGAGAAAGTTGCCTTCGCACTTTTCTTTCATGATATCTTTTTAGTTCCTATATTTAGAAAACATCCAAAGTGCACGAATGAAGAAGAATTACTATTTGATGATAGCGTTAGTGATAATGATAAAGAAACAGTTTTAGATCACGCTAAAATGGCCGGTCAACTTATTAAGACCTTTCCAAAGTGTCCAATGGGTGCCGATATGATTATCACGCAACATCATGGTATGACTAGTGGAAAGGGTTTTGCAGTAAATTATAAAGATGACATCTCTCCACTTTCAAAAATAATGATAATCTCTGAACATGTTGCAAGTCATATGCTCACCAAATTAGAAAATGGTGATAAGACAAACTTTAATAATAAAGATGAGATTATGCACCAATTAAACAATCGCTATAAGTCTCACACTTATAAGAAAATTATCGCTGCATTTTCTGAAGTTGATTTGTAATTAAAAGTTATTCTTCACATGATCAAGTAATAACTTTAATGGTTCTTTAAAATTACCACCAGAGTAGTCTCTGTTCATAAGGCGTATGGAGCTAATAATATTCTTCTTATTTATATGCATTCCATCTAATTCAGCACTAATAAATTGAGCAATATTAAAAACTGAACAAAGTGGAGTAAGCTTAGTGTGACTAGGTTTATTAGGAAAACCTTTTCGATTAGGTGTTTCATGATGATTTTCAATAATAAAATCTATATCACTATAGCCACTAAATTGTTTGGCTATCTCGGCAGACTTGATTGGGTGAGTATGAAAGTCTTGAATTTGAGCTTCATTATAATTTTGATTTAAGCGTGGATCATTTGGTGAATTAATATGAGTCATATCCTCATCTGGTAATGAATAATCATGTAAGAGGGCTGCAAAAACTAACTTTCTGCGAGTCAGATCACTATCCCATTTCATTAGACGACATAATAGTAATGAAAAAAGTGAAGTAAGAACACTCTTAGAGGCAATCCCAGAGTAAACATTTGGAAAATCATCTAAGAGCTTTGATAGCTTTCTCTCATTCTCATAAATATGAATCATCATATCAATAGACTTTTCACTCAGCTCAATCACCATAGGAGTAATTCCAATTGCAATTAAGGATTGATGAACGAGAGTATATGAGCGCAAGATCACAAGTATATTTTCATTATTATTCTTTGAGGGATTACTAAAAGCTTTTAAACACTTTTTTGCTTCATCTTCTAGATAGCGAAGTTGATCGTCTTTTTTTATATGAAGGAAGCGAATTCCTTTTTTAGCATATTGACTGAGTTGAGATATGGCATAAGGTTGGTTCTTAGAAATTGCTTTAAGATAACGAGTCGGTGTAATTTCTAAATATAAGTCATAAGGAAACGACTTATACAAGAAAAAGCCTTTTAACTTCATTGGAATAAAATCATCTGGGTTTATATCCTCAAGATTTGACTCGAACTCTTCTTTTTTGGCAAACTCCATCGCTCTGGTTGTGGATTTGATAAAGTCTTCTTGAAAGTCTTCTCTTTGAACTGGCTTGGCTAGCTTTTCATTAAACGCATTACTTTCATAAAGCTCACTTGAGATACGTGTATCAATGATCGCCTCATGACCAAGAAAAATTATTGGCCTATCACCAGCAAAATCAATTATCTCTCTAGCGAGTGAATCTGGTTCGTAATCTTTATTATCACAATCAATAATAATATAAGCGAATGGACCATCTACCGAAGTATAATTGATGGCCTCATCTTGATTGATAGCACATACCATCTCTACGTTTTTGAAGTTATTCTTCACGAGACGAGAGATGATATTGAACTCTTCTTTTTCTTTTGAGATTAATAATATTTTCATGTGATTTCTTTGACTTATTATACCAGATTATTAAGTTTTCTTAAAGCTGGCATTGAGCCTGCATTGTTATTTATAAGCTTTATATAAGCTTGCCAGTTATTAAGTAGTTGGCGAGATTTGTTTAAAAAAAAGTGTCTATACTTTAGACACTTTACCAATAACTATGCAGGGAGCATGTATGCAAAAGTTCTTATTTCTTACCCTAATGACTCTATTTAACTTGAGTCTTTACGCGCAAGATACCTCAGGTAACCCCACTTCGGTGACGAGGGAAAATGATTGTGAGAAACAAAAACTATTGGCCTATAATCCAATTTCAGGAACAGTACCTCTTGCATACGGGCACATTCCGGCCACTGATCTCATTTGTGATAGCAATGACTGTGGTGAAGGAATTAAAGAAGGGGATATCTTAACCAGTGCTCAAGCAGATGCTTATTATCAACAAAGACATAATGAGACGAGATGTCAGTGGACACTTGCAGACCTTGAGCCTTCAATCGATCATGAATCGAGCCATATCTATAAAGGTGGAGATGTAAGTCAGTATTCAAATGTTGATCTAAATGATGATGATGCTATTGAGATTGATGATATGGATCGTGTTGAGTTTGTATCAGAGGCTTGGGCAAGACTTGGAAATTATCGTGTAACGGTAAATAAAAAGAATTTCTTTGGAATGCCAACTCAGTACTCAATCTACCTATCAAAGACGGTACATAATTACTTATTAAGAAAAGCACTTTTAAGAAAACTTGGATATAAAGTACCACCGGTAAAATACGTAAAAAGAATAAAGATCGCTTTTCCTGATAAGAAAACAAAGTCTGATTTCATTAAGAATATTTCTATAAATAATGCCGGATCATTTGACCGTTGGATTCTATCTGAAGATGGTAATGATGTTGTCGTTCAAGATGTTGTGGTGATGGAAGATCAAGAGTTTAATTATAACTTAGCTAAGGGATATCTTTCTGAAGACGTATTCCAAGGCAAGAGAATTTATGACTCTTTACTCTTACCATTTGCACTTGTTGATACTCCAGAGTCAATCAATCTTATGGATTGGACTATTGGACGTCGTTATTCTGATAATATTTTATTAAAGTTTAAACATGCTAAACTCTATAATTGTTCTCGTGATGATGCTATTTGGATGGCAAGAAGAATCTTGGCCTTAACAGCAAAAGACTGGGATGATATTGTTAATGCGACTCACTTACCACCGTCTGTAAAACTACTTTTACATGAGAAATTAAAATCCAGAAGAAATCACTTAGGCTTCTTATTTGAAGTGCAAAATGTAAACCTTCCGGTTGATGCAAATATTTCAAACCATGATGATCTTGAGAATGGGAAAATTACTCGTGAATTTTACGATGGGTATGCTCGTCGTTTCATGATTCCTGACCCTGAATCACCGCTATCATATTCAGAGATGGTGTCTTTCTTTAAATCTAAGGCCGTAACAACTGGGATTGAACTTCTAGTAAGTGCTCTTAATAATTCTAATTTTATGGGAACAGATATTTCTGCTAAAATTACAGACTTTAATGAGAAGCTAGCTGAAGAAGTTGCAAATAATGTCACCACAGGTGAGAGTGGAAAACTTCCAATTGATACTTATGTTTTTCCTACAGTTAGAGGAAATTTAATTCTTAATCGTGAAATTGTTGCTGGTAGTTACTTAGGGACTGATAACCTTATTCAATTAGTCGATACAGTTGGAGCGAGTATAAGTGTTGGAGCTTTTGGAGGAGTAACGGGACTTTATACAAAAACTGGTGAAGTGATTACAACCGCTGAAGGTGTCTCAAGACAGTTTGTTCCAGTTGATTTAAATGCAAGAGCAAATGTATTCTTAAATAGAACATACTCACACGTTAAACCAATTACAAGTGTTCAAAAGGCATTGAAATATCCATTTAAAAATATGTTAGTTCCACAGTTAAAAAGAGACTATGGACATATTATGGACACGCTTATGGATGAGTTTTATAAAAACTTATCACCTGAGCAAAAGAAAACAATTAATAGAAATATCTATACTAGTATTGGTACCAGCCTTGAACAAGCAGAATTCACATTAAATAGTGTTGCAACACAAAGCTTTAAAGATGCACTGGTTGAAAAACTTGCTAATGTGAGAAGTACTTATTCTGAGATTGAAAATGATTATGTTGAATTAACTGATATTAATGGAATTGGTCCAGTAAACTCACTTTCTATTGGGCTCGTTGATCTTTATAAAAGTGCTCAAGAAGTAATTAAAGAAAAAGTTCAAACTGATGGCATTTGTTTATTAGTAGAAGTTGAAACAACTGTTGAAGCAAATGGCGAAGATGAAACAGTTATTGAAGAGCGTTGTTTAGAAGATAATTTTGATTCAAAATTAATTACACCAGAGATTATTAGTTCTCACTTTCCAAAGATGAGTGATTTCTTAGCTAAAGTTGATGGTATGAATGATCAAAATAACTATCACGGTTTACAGCTAGAAGGTAAAGAAGAAGAGCGTGAACTAGAAACAGTTATGGAAATGCTAAATGAGCAACTAGAAGTAAAAGAGTCTATCATTGTCACTGATTCTATTGGTGGAAGTCTGACTATTGGTGCAGGTGTTGATCTTTACCAAGTAGCAAAAGTAAGAATGAATGTTTCTGCTTCTAAAGCTGTTATTTCAAGATTACACATTCACCGTGCGAGTGAAAATGAAATCCATGTTTATAAAGATCTTGGGAATATTAATTCAATCTCTCTTTCAACGAGTATTGAAAAGTTTGTTCCAATCATGAAATTTACTTTTAAAGGGACTCGTGGAAGTGGAAGAACGAAGTTTCATAAAATACCAATTGGCCCAGTTCTACCTGATATGCAACCAAATATTAGAAGAGCTGATTATTTAAAGGCACTAAGATCTGTTCTTTTATCAGGATCGACTCAGATGTTAACAAGAATTGAGAACCCATGGGTTGTGACACATAAATTTAAAGAGCAAAATAAAAAGCTTGGTATCTTTGTGTGGAGATGGAATTGGTTAGATCAAAAAGATCATATTGATGTTACAAGTCCAGAAGGATTTAATAAGTCTCTATTTAGAATGAATAAAGGTAAGACCAGTGGACGAGATTACGAAAACTATGTTCGTGACCTTGTTGATGTTATTATCGGCGAAATTTTTGATACAAATTACACTATTAAGAGCTTTAACCAAGGAAACCCTGGATATACGTATATGGGGAAGGCAAAGAATAAAGTTGTTACCTATGAAGGTGTAAAGAATGAAACTACAGGTATTGTTGATGAACCATATGTCAAACTAAGCCGTATCTGGAATGGTTGGAAAATGGATAAAGATGATGCCATCGATCTTCTTAGAGATATTAAAGATAGATATACCTTCCGTTTTGTTGAAGAAGATGTTCTGGCTCAAACGAGTGAGCTCTTCTTATACAATATCAATGTAAACTTCTTTGTTTATTCAAAAGGTATAGAGTACATGCTTAACCTTTCTGAAGAAAGAATCAAATACATCTTTTTTCACTATCAACAAAGAAATAGACATTATTATTCTGAAGATGAAGCTGAAAGAAGAAGTGGTTATCGTTCATTCATGTACTACGTAAGAAGATATAAGAATGCTCGCGAAGATCATGATCTTGAGGACATGGGTAAGTGGGCGATGAAGGCCGTTGAAATTGTCGAAGAGCGCTTAAGAATGGCAGGAATTGGTCAGATCTTTGGTGGTGGAAATAATGTTTTTGCCATTGCAAGAATAGATGGATTTAGAGTTGATGATCCAAATGGAGATAAGAAAATTCTGTCTAATTCATTTGGGCGCGTGGGAACTGAAAATTTAAATGGACCAATAGATACTATTAAAGATTTTATCGGAATATCAAATGGAGAGTTCTATATGAGCTGGTTATTAGGGAGGGTAATCTAATGAAAAAGTTATTAGCATTAATGACATTATCAGTGATTGCCAATGCTGAAGTATTTGTAATCGAAGCAAAACATCCTTTGAAAAACTTAGAATTAAAACAGATTCAAAGTATTCAAAAGGTAACGAAGGTTAAAAAGTTTCTTCCTTTTGAAGATGAATACTTAAACCGAGTCTATGAAGTTCACTCTGATGGAGATATTCAAAAAGATTTAGATAAACTAAGTTTTATAAAACTAGCAGAGAAAGATCATGCAATTGATGCTTTTGAGATTAGACCAAATCGTCAGTCAGAGCTTTTTACAAATGATATGCTTTATCCACTACAATGGGCATTACAAAGTCAAAAACAAGTTATATCAGCTCAAAGACCGAATGGTGGTGTCGATGAAACTGAGGCCGTAGCAGGTTTTGATATGAATTGGAGAGAAGGGATCGATAAGATCGAAACTTTCTTTAAAAAGCGTCCTATTGTTGCTGTTGTGGATATGGGGATCGATCTTGATCACCCAGAATTAAAAGATGCAATCTTTAAAAACGAAGTTGAATGTGACAAAGGTGAAAATGGAGAGCATATTTTTCAACCACTAAAGGATGGGCGTCGTGAAGATCGTGATCGCAACGGTTTCCCTGGTGATTGTATGGGATGGAACTTTGCAACAGATACTCCGTTATTTGAAGTTAGCCCAGAAGATGATACCGGACATGGTACTCACGTTTCAGGTATTATTGCGGCCAAGAGAAATAATAATATTGGTATAAGTGGTTTAAGTGATAAAATTGCTATTCTA
>CAJXHA010000034.1 GCA_913053615.1 uncultured Bacteriovoracaceae bacterium
GCCTAGTATATTCAAAAATTGGATAACCAACTCGAATATCCCCACCATACTTTTCAGATCTAAATGAGCTAATTAATGCATTTTGTGTTTTATAAATATCAGCACCAGTAGTCCAACGAGTATCGTTAAAGTAAGGCTCAGTGAAACCTAAGTTATATGTTTGCTGAACATCTGAAAGTGAAATATTTAGATTTAAGTTTTGCCCCAGACCTCTAAAGTTATTTTGAGAAACTGATGCTTGAAAGAATCCATTTGTTGCTGTTGAGTACCCGGCTCCAAGAGAGATCTGTCCTGTTTGTCTCTCTTTCACAGATATTTCAACGTCCAAAATATTATTCTTACCTTTTGGACTTACGGTATTAAAGATTACCGACTGAGGCTCAAAGAATCCTAGACGAACTACATTTGCTTTCGAAATCCTAAGCTTTGAACCTGAGTACATCATACCTTCATGTATTCTAAGTTCACGTCTTACGACTTTATCTCTAGTCTTTGTATTTCCCTTAACAATAATTTTACCGAAGTAAGCGATCTCACCTTTCTCAAAAGAGTAGTGAATATCTACCTTGTTCTCACCTGGTACAATTTTCAATGTTCTAAGAACGTTTGCAAAGGCATAACCTTTGTCTTGATACATCTCAGTTAAAGCTTGAATATCTTGTCTTAGAGTTTCCTCAGAATATGTATCCTTACTTTTAAGGTTCGTCTTTTTGTTCATTTCTTTTTCTGTAAAAAGAAGCTCACCATTATAAAAGATATTATTTACAGTAAACTGAGGCCCTTCAGTTACTTTGATTGTAATAAAGATCCATTTCTTATCTTCAGACACCGTCACAACCGGGTTTCCAATATTTACCTGCAGGTGACCACGAGTCTTATAAAGGTACTTAAGTCTTTCAACATCAGTTTTAAAATTGAATTCTTTAAATGAACCCGAACCGCTTAGCCCAGAAAAGAGAGACTCTTCTTTAGTTTGCATGAAAGTCTTTAGTTCTTCGTCATCAATTTTATTATTCCCAAGGAACATGATTTTTTTAACTCGAACTTTATCGAACTCACTAATATTAAAGACGAGATCTAAACCACCGACTTCATTTTTAACTAGCTCATAACCTATGTTCGCTAGATAAAAACCCTTCTCTTCATAGTGCTTTTGTAAAAGGACAACATCACTTTTGATCGTGTTGATATCTAAAATATTATACTGCTTAGTTTTTATTTGTTCTTCGAGGTCTTCTGCAGAAATCTCATCGTTTCCTGTAAATTTGATAATGCTAATAATTGGCTTTTCTTTAACTTTGATCTTTAGAACATTTTGATTTTTTTCTTTTTCTTGAATTGCTTCAACGAGATCAAAGTATTTTAATTCATAGATGGACTTAATAGCATCTCGTAGCGAGTAGTTAGTAAGAATATCACCAATCTTAATATCCATTTTCTGGATAATTGCTTCAGGCTCAACTTTCTTTGAACCGATAACAACAATCTTATCAACTTTAAAAAGTTCTTTTACATCCCCTAGACTTTCTTGGGCGAAAACTGATTGTGAAAAAAGTAAAATTATTAAAACTAGCGTGCGCAACATCGAGCTATAAAATCCTTGCTATCCTCTTAAAATGACTCTCAATTTCAATAGATATTAGCTAATTATCTGACCATCTTCAATTGTTATTTTATTATTAAAGCGCGATGCGATATTGCCGTCGTGAGTTACAATAACAAGAGTTGAGTTCATCTCTGAGCTTAGCTCTGTGAGAAGTTTAATTACGATATCTGAATTCTTTGAATCTAAGTTTCCTGTTGGTTCATCACAAAGCAATAAACTTGGCTTCATTGATAATGACCTAATAATATTAACCCTTTGTTGCTCTCCACCTGATAATTGATACGGATATTTGTGCATCACATGATCAACTCCCATCAATTTAGCTAACTCAAGAGCAAACTTTTTAACTTGTTTCTTTTCGCCACCAGAGATTTGTGCGGGTAGCAATACATTTTGTAAACATGTCATTGATGGCAATAAAAAATGAAATTGAAAGACAAAACCAATATTTTGATTACGAAACTTGGCCAATTTCTCATCACTATAGTGAGAAATATCATGTCCTTCATAAGTAATCTTTCCAGCATCCGGCTTATCTAAACCACCTAATAAATAAAGTAATGTTGATTTACCTGAACCAGATGCCCCTTGGATAACATATTTTTCTTTATGTGCTAGGTTAAGAGAAATACCTTTAAGTATTTTTAATTCATTAAATGATTTACTAATCTCACTACATTCCACTAAATAGCTCATCTAAACTCCTGCCTTAATCCTGCAAGTAAACTCTTTTGTTTCATTCGACTTAGTAATAAGAGCCCAATGATCATTATCCATAAGAATGAGATAAAAAGAACACCCAGATAATCTTGCACATCCAAAATTAAGCTTAACTTATTTAAAACATATATGTCCCCAGGTATCTGGAAAATATTCAAATCACTGAGAGCAAAGTTAAATAAATGAGTTAAAATAATGGCCAGAATTGCAGAAAAGAACCATATCAATGCAAGCAAACTTAACCAAAATCGATTCAGCTTTTTTAAACTTAACCCCATCGCTCTTAAAAGAAAGAAATCTTGGGCCTTCTTTTCAAAAATAAAAATAACAAAAGCCAGTACATTGAAAACAGCCACAATCACAATAATTTGTAATATGGCGGTAATAGAGTTTTTCTCAACCTCAACAGCATCAATCAATGTCTTATACTCACTCCAAAAAGGCTGTACTTCAAATTGCTCAGGGATATTATTTTCTAAATCAAACTGTGCCTGTTCAAAGCTCATGTCTTTGGATTTTTTTATAAGAGCTTTATTAGTGGTTCCCTGACGATAACCTAAAATACTTATAAGAAAATCTTTATCTACATAAGCAAAGCGCAGATCCTTTTCATAAATTCCATGCTCTATTATTTTAGTAATTTTAAAGCTTTTAAGAATTGCAGAACCTTGATCTCTCTTACGATTACTAGAAAGGGCAAGAGTAAGTTCATCACCTAATTTTAGCTTAAAAGACTCTGCTAAAACCTTACCGATACAGATACTCTTCTCATCGATATCAATATCAAGATTAGTGGCCTGATTAAAGTTTATAGGATTTATTCCTTTTAAAAGAATTCCACGATTACTGTTCTTTCCAACCGCAAAGGCCTCAGTTTGCAAAATACTTGCAAGAACGTAGCCCTTATTTAAGTTTTTTAATTCTGTATCTAAAAAAAATCCATTGCGCGAAGTAATGATAAAATCAGAATTCGATTTTTTAAGAGAGAAACGCAGTGTATGCTCAAATCCATCCATTAAACCAATGGTTGATAGAATAACCGAAATAGAAAATCCAAAAGAAAGAATTGACGCCAATAAAAAACGCTTGGAAGACTTTCCTTCAACAATGACTTTAAATAGAGAAAGAAAAGATCCCATCAAAGCTTAACTTAATCACTATTCCTGAGAGAAAAAATGCTCTTTCTTTAATAATGGAAAAAGGATTACATCTCTAATAGTGTGTGAATTCGTTAAAATCATAACTAAACGATCAATCCCAATTCCTTCACCAGCTGTTGGTGGCATTCCATATTCAAGAGCTCTAACATAATCATAATCAGGATCAGTTGCTTCATCATCCCCACCTTCTTTAAGTACAGCTTGATCAGCAAAACGATCTAATTGATCACTTGGATCATTAAGCTCGTTAAAGGCATTTGCGATTTCCCAACCATTCATAAAAAGCTCAAAACGATCTACATAGTCTGGGTTTTCATCATTTCTTCTAGAAAGTGGTGATATCTCAGTTGGATACTCTGTGATAAAAGTTGGTTGAATTAATTTTTCCTCAACGAATTCTTCAAAACACAGAACCATTAACTTGAACTTGCTAAACTTCTCAAGATCAGATTTTTTAAACTCAGCATCTTTTTTTGTTAAAAGAAGTGCCTTCATTTTATCAGTACTCTCTAAGTCTTCCTTAGAAAGACTAGTATGCTCAACAACAGCATCTCTTAAAGTCATTCTTCTAAATGGAGCTTTTAAAGAAATTTCATTCTCACCAAAAGTAACTGATTCTTTATTTAGAACATCTTTTGCGATTCCAGAAATTAGGTTTTCAGTTAATTCCATTAAATCTTCATAAGTGGCATATGCTTGGTAAAATTCAATCGATGTAAACTCAGGATTATGTTTTAAAGAAAGTCCCTCATTTCTAAAACAGCGATTCATTTCAAACACTTTATTATATCCACCAACAATCAATCTCTTTAAATGAAGCTCCGGTGCAATACGCATAAAAAGTTCCATATCAAGAGCGTTGTGATGAGTTTCAAAAGGCTTAGCTGCAGCACCACCTGCCACTGAGTGCATCATCGGTGTTTCTACCTCTAACCAATCATCTTTATAAAAGAATTCTCTAATATATCTTACGATTCTTGATCTCGTCATAAGTTTTTCACGAGTTTCTGCATTCATGATCATATCAACATAACGCATACGATACTTAAGCTCTTGATCAGTTAAACCATGAAACTTTTCAGGAAGTGGACGAATAGACTTTGTTAGGATTCTAAATTCCTTGGCATTAATTGAAAGTTCACCCTTATTTGTTTTAAAGACATCACCTTTTGCATAGATAACATCACCATAGTCACATAGTTTATATTCTTGAAAGTCTTGATCTTCAGTAACATTTTTCTTCACATAAACTTGAAAGCGTGAAGTTCCATCATCCACTTGAATAAAGGCAGCTTTACCAAAGTCACGCACAAGCATTGCTCTACCACAGATTGTGTAATCATCTGTTTCACCAATCTCTTCTTTTTCCATGTGATCGAATTTGGCCTTAAGCTCTTTTGCAGTGATGCTTGGTTTGGTATTATGTTTATATGGGTTTCTTCCAAGTTCTTTGATCTTGTCTTTCTTTTCTAAACGAACTTTCATTTGCTCGTTGAAGAGATTTTCCCATTGTGAAATATACTTTTCTTTCATACCAAACCTTTGAAAATAATATTTATCTTAAGCTTTGGATAATAACGCCTATAGACGGAGTTGACAACAAAGAGTTCGGCTTAAAGCTTATTAAAGAAGCTCTCAAGGGAGTTCATTGCGCCTTGTAATCGAGGACAATACTTAGAAATAAATTCCTCATTGAGCTCTTCACCACTTAGGTAAGCACTTAATGCCTTTTCACCATCATAGTCTACAGTTGCAACTCTAACTTTTAAATCCGTTTCATCCAGATAAAAGTCACTGCCAGGTAGCATTGCAACTTTACACTCTTTTAAGAGGAGATCACATAGATCCTTGGAGTTTTTAACACCTTTGGCCATTAGCTTTTCACGATAAAACTCAAAGTTTGGCATAATGTAAAAAGCACCTTCAGGATCAGGTGTTGTTATTTTGATTTGATTAAAGCGCTGACTTAAGTACTTACCACATAATGAATGAATATCTGTGCATGCTTGGATGTATTTTTGAATATCAGCATCATTACTATAGGCCATTAATGCAGCATTTTGAATGGGTGCACTGACTGCTGAAAATGTTTCACTCACTAAACTTGCTAAGGCCTTAATGACTGGATTCAATTCATTTGAGGTTGCAATGAATCCCATTCGGTAACCGCCTGCACTATGGGACTTACTTAAACCAGCAGTTACTAATGTTCCCTCGGGATAAAAGTGATAAAAACCTTTCTTAGGAGTGCCAGAAAAGTCCACTTGTGCATAAATTTCATCACTCATGATGAGAACATTATTCTCTTTTGCTACTTTGGCGATACTAGCAATTTCACTTTCTGTATAAACAGCACCTGTAGGATTATTAGGGCTATTCATAATAAGTATCTTTTGACCATCTCCTAACTTTTGACAAGTTTCAATCAACTCACCTGCTTTTAGTTTATACTTATTACTCTCACTGGTTTGAATAGTTGTTATTTCTTTACCTCGAATATTTACTTGGGGACCATAGCTCACCCATGATGGAGCAGGAATAATAACTGGTCCCTCTAAAATAAATAGAACTTGAAAAAGCATTTCTTTAGAACCAGGACCGATACAAATATTTTCAGGTAAAAAATCATATTGAAAATTTGCTTGATAGTACCTAGCAATTTCTTCTCTAAGTGATAGTAGTCCCAATGTGGGAAGATAATCTTTTTCGTGAGCATGATCTTTTAATTTATTAATTATTTTGGCATGAACAGGAAAAGGAGATTGCCCAAAGCCAAGGTGAAAGACCTCTTCTCCCTTCTCTCTCATTTTTAGGGCCAATTGATTAATTTTTAAAGTCGCAGATTCTTTTAAGTTTAAAATATCTTGATTTAACTCTAATTGTCCCATTTTCTATCCTTATTCTTCTGCTGAATTGCTTTGCGTACTCCACTCGAGATAAGACTTCATAAATCCATCAAGATCACCATCTAATACCTTCTCAGCATTTCCTGATTCAAAGTTTGTACGGTGATCCTTCACCATTTTATATGGATGAAGAACATAAGATCTTATTTGAGATCCCCAGCCAATTTCTTTTTTATTAGCTTCCTCTTCTGCCTTTTGAGCACGTTGCTCTTCGAGAGCTTTTTCATAAAGCCTTGAACGAAGAACTTTCATTGCTTGCATTTTATTTTGCAATTGGGATCTTTCGTTCTGACAAGTAACTACAATTCCAGAAGGATGGTGGGTAATTCTAACTGCTGAGTCAGTTGTATTTACTGACTGCCCACCTGCTCCACCTGAGCGGTAAACATCAATTCTTATATCTTTATCTTGGATTTCTATTTCAATATCTTCATCAACCTCAGGGCTTACAAAGACACTTGCAAATGAAGTATGTCTTCTGGCATTTGAATCAAATGGTGATATTCTTACCAGTCTATGGATTCCACTTTCAGACTTCATTAAGCCATATGCATAATTTCCAGAAACAGTAAAAGTTGCAGATTTTATTCCAGCACTATCCCCATCCTGAACATCAAGAAGTTGAGTTTTAAATCCTCGTGCCTCACACCAACGAGTCAGCATTCTAAAAAGCATACTTGCCCAGTCACAACTCTCCGTACCACCTGCCCCAGCATTAATGCTTACGATTGCATTATTAGGGTCCATCTCTTCAGATAAGAGGGATTGTTGTTCAAGGTCATGCAGTGAAGATTCTAGGGTCGGAAAAAGTTCAAGAGCTTCATTCAATGAATCCTTATCTCCTTCTTTGGCATATTCAGCAAGAATTTCAAATTCTTCGAATTTTTCTTTTACTTTGTCATACTTATTTGTGACTTCTTGTAGGATTGATTTTTCTTTTTGAATTTTTGCAGCTGCATCCGCATCTTCCCAAAAACCAGGAAGAGTTTCCATTTCTGTTATTTCACTTAAGCGATGTTCTTTTTTATCAACATCAAAGTGACCTCCGTATTGAACTCAAGGTCGCTTTAAAGTCATCGATTGACTTTAGGGCTTCATCTAATTGTAATGACTCAGTGCTCATGTAACACTCCTTAGCATTGGAATGTTACATGAGATATGATTTCAAATCAAATTTTAACGTAATGTCTCACATGGGAATGGATTATTAATATTTGTTTCTGACTTCTCAGCTAAGATTCTTAAAACCATCGCCAATGTATAACGACTAGCTGGAGATTGCTTCTTATGCTTACGCTTGAATAAAAAGCCAACAAAGTGAAAGCCTTGTTTTAAAGCACGCCACAAGTCACCAAATCCATTAATATTCTCTACATCAGGAAGTCTATTATATTTTACTAAGTAAAAGTAGAAGGACTTTCCAAATCTCTTTAAGAAATTACCTGGAATAAGTGCCTTCACAGCTCCTTCATATACTTCATCATAAGCTCTCTCAACTTCATCAACATCGAGAACATTATTATTATAATCTGAACCAAATCCTCTATCGAATCTATTAAATGTAGATTCCATCGCGATTAAACCACCAAAGATCATAAAGAAGTCGTTTGAACTCATTGGAACCGCTTCTGTTTTAGCAGTATCAAAGTATGTACATGAACGTGAGAATACCTCAATTTGTTGTAAGAAATCATCGATCTCAACATCATTTAAACTCTCAAGGTAATCTGCAAGTTTTGGAAGATAATCTTTTACCTTTTGTCCTTCATCAATTTCCTCATCAAAGAAATCTAAGAATTTTTCACGATAACACTCAGGACTAAAACGACCTTTTTCATCTAACTCACACTTATCAGCAAAATAGTCATATGACTTAGTGGCCATAGAGTTAGCAGAAAGTAGTGAAACAGCAAATTCAGTCATCTCATTTACTTCAATTAACTTTGGATCATCTTCATCAGTCTGTGGTATCCCAGATGATTGATTTTGAAATAATGAAGTTAATAAAGAAATCGTTTCAGCTGTATTTGCTTCTCTTGGTTTATATTTTCCATTTTCAGGATCTAATGAAATACCTTCTCCGCGTAGTACATCTTTAAAATCAATTAAGATTTTTTCCATATCACCTAATGAGATATGAACACCACCATAGGCCTCATCAGTTTTTTCACCATAAGCATAAAATAATCGCTTAACCAGATCTTCAATTGTCGCAATCTCAAACATACCCAAAACATTTCTGTTTATTTTATTTGAAAACTCTGCAGATGAGTTATCACCTCTAAAGTGAGCGTAATCTCTTGCAATACGATTAAAATCATCTTCATACCCAAGCTCAGCATCATTTGTAGTTGGAACTTTTGGCAAATTAAAATCGATTTTATCTGGTGAATTTAATTTTTCTTCATTTGCAGCATAGGCCTTAAAGAAAAAGACACCACGATCAAGGTTTGTAAGGATAATATCACCTAATAATGTGTGGATTTCTGCTCCAGTAAAAAGCTCTGAATTACTCACAAGTAGCACTTCTTTTAACTTTAAGATAGCAGCTCTATACTTTGTATACTTTCCATATTCAGGAAAAAAAGTATTTAGAACACCAAAAAGATCATCTAATTCAAAAGCAACTTCTGATCCATTTGTAATATAGATATTTCTCACGATAGTATCAAAATCCTCACGTAGTGATTCAATGATTCTTTGTGTTTCCTCTTCTTCATGATCAACTAAATCAAAGTGTACAATATCAAAAATAATCTTTGATGCATCTGCAACGATATTTATAAGTCTTTTAAGCTCGATTGCGTTGAGAGTGTCTTTATTTCCACCAATAAAAATCTTTTTGATAAAAAGAACAGAATGAACTTTATCAATAAAGTGTTTGTCCGCAATACCTTCGAATAAATTAACAAAACGAGTGAAGTCAATTTCGTTAGTATTATTCTTATAGTTTTTTATAAAGGCTTTTTCAATTTGAGAAAAAGCAAAGTAAATTTTTGCTTTTCTCTTTAGGTGCTCTTCGTAAGAAATTTTATCTTCATTTGTAAAGTAATCATAAATATCGTTTTGAACCATTGCTTTATTTAAAAGTACAAATGTTTCAATTAATTTATCAATATTAGCTTTTTGAATATAAAGAGCATCATCACCACTTAGGATTGAGTTAAACTCAAAGATGGCCTTAAGGATATCATAAGTTGAAGGATCAACATCTTTTACATTCTTTTTAATATACTTACTTAATTCCACATAAGATAAGCTTCCTGGTCGATCAGATTTAACAATATCAGCAAACAAGTTAAGGTTTTCACCTAAACAAAGTAAGTCTCCCTTAATGTTGGCAGTAAAGATCTCACTGATAGCACTTGTATCAGGTTCACATGTCGCAAATTGATTTAGCTTTTCTTTGCTTTCTTTTTTCATGAAGAGGTCTCCACATGAGGCAAAGAATACAAGCTGCACCAGTGCTAGTAATAAAGTTAGTAATTTCATAATCTCCTCTCAGTCTAAGTTCTAAAACTTATACTTCATTGAGGCGTAAACAGAGTCATTGTTTGAGAAGTCTGACCAGTAGGAATTGTTGTCCTCGTTCGTACCAATAACATTTGCACCCAAAGAAGTTGTGATGTTCTCTCTCCAAGCATAACTTGCTTTAAACATCGTTAGTCTGTCTTCCGTGATCATGTCGTACTTATAATCGAGTCCCATACTTAGCTTCCTTGAAAGTCTGGTACTAAAATTTATATGATAAGCTTGATTCCAACGTGGGTAATCCACTAGGAGATCATCACTTTCAATATCGTATTCACTTACCCTTGCAATATAGTGAATCCCAGCAGTGTAATTATCGTTTGCATAGAATGCACCACCACCAAGGTAGTCTTTATTAATTTTTTCAGGCTTAATTCCCGTATATTCAATATAAGGCTCATCCCCATCTGGGAAACTATTAGGAACAATACTTAAACCACCACCATAGATTGTGAAGTTATCAGTTGGTTTAACTTTGATATTTCCACCTTTAACATCGTGATAGTAAAACTGTGGAGTAGCATCTACAAAGATTCTATTATCATCTGTTTGGTATTGAATTTCAGCTGTAATTGATGGTGTATTTTCAGGCTTTCTCATTGCAAACCCTTCAATCTCAACCATTCCAATTTGATATGCTAAACGAGCACCGATAGAGTATCTAAAAACAACATCTGCAATCTCAGGCATATTTACATTATAATAGATTGGCACATCATTATCGCCCACTGGAGCTGTTTCAGAAAGTGGCTTACACCACATGTTTTGACATGTAACTGAACCTGATTCTTTATCATATTTTTGACCAGGGTTCATCTCTGGTACGTATACAAAACTACCAAACATTTCAACTTTCCAGTTTCCAAGTTTTGTTCCATAAAGAATACCTGTTAAACCTTCTTGTCCTGGTTGGAAGTAGTCAAAATTAATTCTATTATTTAATTTTCCAAAGCCCCAATTTTGATCGATCGTACTCCAATCAAGATTCTGACGACCAAAAACTAGTTTTGAATCACCAAACTCATACTTTAAGTAAGCTTCAGGAATAGAGAACATTAATTGTTCTTCATTATTTACTCTTGAACGAAGAGAGAATTTTTTAACAAGATCAGCTCCGCCACCAGCATCATAATCAAGGTTGTAATCACCAAAATACTTATTACCAACTTGCTCCCCCACATCATCAACTAATTGATTAGAAGTTAGTTCAAATTCAGAACGAAGACCTTTTTTGTCATTCTCATTTTTATTGTCTGTCTTTAATTTAGTAGATAGTTTATTGGCCTTGCCAAAAGAATTAGAACTAGTCTTTAGAACTGTATTAGTAGCTTGAGCATATGAATTAACTGTACACAAAGTGGACAAGATAATTAATGAATTTGGTAATTTCTTAAACAATTTTAATCCTAATTTTAAATATTGTTCTAATTTAACACAGTTTGATACCCCATTCTCTCAAGGGATATTTTACCTATCTTTAATGATATCAACTTTTTGTGAAAAATGATGATTTTACGCACTGCAGTGTAAAAAATATCTGTCAAAAAATTAAACAATTTCATATATTTAACAAATGTTCAGCAAAGTGGCCTATGTATTTTCAGCAATTTAATTAAATGTAAGATGAGATTAGTTGTCTAAATAACTACAATTTTGAAAGAATCATTCATTAAACAAAGAAAGGAATAAATATATGAAATTAATGACATTATTACTCAGCTTTATGTTCTCATCATTATTAATCGCTGCCGATAATTATGATAATTCAAAGCTTTTTATTAAGCTTAAAAAAGGACAAGCACTTCCAAGCCATAAGCTAATTAAAAAAGCGAAGTTCTTATTTGGTGAAAACTATCTTGTGGAAACTCCAAATGCAAAGGAGCTTCAGGATGAACTAGCTCAAAACAAAGCTGTATTAAAAACCCAATTAAATTACAAATCACAAGCTCAAACGATGCCAAAAGTTAAAAGAGCTAAAGACAATGCTCCAATGGATTTTTCTCAATTCTTTAACGACCCTAAGGTGGGAAGAATTTGGTCTTTTAGAGATTCAAATGACAATGGTGTATCTGTAGAGAAATCATACCTGAGCCCACTCAATGTAAATAAAGAAGAGATTATTGTTGCTGTAGTCGATACAGGTGTTGATTATAATCACGAAGACCTTAAAAATGTTATGTGGAAAAATACCAATGAAATAGAAGGTAATGGTATTGATGATGATAATAACGGATATATTGATGATATCTACGGAATAGATCCATTAAGCGATGATACTGACCCAATGGCAAGTCACTCTCATGGAACTCACGTTGCAGGAACAATTGGAGCTGAACAAAATAACGGTGTTGGTATTGCTGGAATTGCTTCAAATGTAAAAATCATGGCAATTAGAACTGTACCTGATTCTTCAGATGAGACAGATGCTGATGTAGTTGAATCTTTTCTATATGCTGCAAAACATGGGGCAAGAATTATAAATTGTTCTTTTGGAAAAAGAAATAATGAAGGTGGCATGATTGTTAATGAAACAATCGATCACATTGGAGAAAAGTACCATACATTAGTTATCGCTGCTGCTGGAAATGATTATGGTAGAAATATTGATACAAAACTTGTTTATCCAGCTTCATTTCCATCTGATTACCTAATGGTTGTTGCTTCAACAACAAAAAGTGGTGGATTATCTTGGTTCTCAAATGTTGGTAAGAAAAATGTTGATGTTGCTGCTCCAGGTAGTGATGTTTACTCAACGACTCCAGGAAATAATTATGGGAATATGTCTGGTACTTCAATGGCCTCTCCAACAACTGCTGGTGTTGCTGCAGAAGTTTTAAGTCACTTCCCACAACTTGATGCTGTTTCTTTAAAGAAAGTTCTTATGGACTCGGTTACAAAAGTTTCTAAGTTTGAAAATAAGATGGCTTCAGGTGGTCGTGTAGATCTTTACCAAACACTTGTTCACACGCTTAATAATCTTGATTCAATCTTAGTTGAACAAGAAACTAGAACAAATAATAAATAATAGAACTATACTTTGGTGGGGAGTAAATCCCCACCCCTTTAATTAATGAAACTACTACTCATTCTTTTAATTCCTTTTCAACTTTTAGCGAATAGACCTACCCTCTATATTCCTATAAATGAGTTTTATTCTAATCCCCAGCAAGAGGGTTTTCTAACGGAATTGATTCAAAGACTAGAAATTAAAAGCTTTGAAGTGAAGTTTCTTCCTTTTAAGCGTGCCATTTCTGATTACCTGCAAGATGAAAATAATAACTGCTTTGCTGGTGGAGATGAAGAACTCTCAAAACACTACATTCCAAACTTTGTTCTTTCTAAATACGTTTTTTCGGATGCATACATAAAAGTTCCTTCGAGAATATTCTCCTTAAACGAAGAAGTTTGTGATGTCAGTGATTTAAAAGGGCGATCTATTCTAAGAATTCAACAGTTTCCCATCGAGCAATTTATCGACATAAAAGAACTTAAACACCTCTATGATATAGAGTCTTCTGTGAACGCTGTTAAAATGCTAGAAAGTAAAAGAGCCGACTTTATAGTAACATTCTACGCAGACAATTTTCATGCACTACAAAAGCTAAAATATTGTAAGTCACTTATTCTTTTAACCCACCTAGATAAATTTCAATGTCATCGTAATCCGCAAACTGAAAAAGGTATAAGAGAGCTTAATAAAAAGATTCGTGCATTTAAAAAGAGTGGTGATTTATTAAAGCTTGTAAAAAAGTATTTTAAGGATCAATATAAGCAGTTTTTAAATTAAATCAATAAGCTTGCTTTCTAGACTACGCATTAACTTATCTTCTTCCTCACTTAATTCATGATCATAGCCATAAAGGTGTAATAAGCCATGTGCAAAAAGATGAATAAACTCATCTTCATACGCAATCTTATGTTCAGCTGCCTGCTTTTCACATACCTCATGACAAATAAGTATATCTCCAAGGTGCACAGACTTGTTTACCAGTTCATAATCTCCACTTCTGATACTCTCCTGAGAAGGAAATGAAAGTACATCTGTACTCTTATCAAAGCCTCTGTGTTGAAGGTTGACCTCTTGCATATCATTTGAATTTATTAAGCTTAGCTCCAACTCTAATTGGTCAAAAGTCTCTTCACCTAGAATTTGTTGCGAGTCATCTAATTTATAAAGTAAAGACTCCAAAAGCTCTAAGCTCTTGGTAGATTTCAAGAGATTTTCGTCGTCATTAAAATGGATTAAGTAATTATTTGTCTTTATTTGCATTTCATTTTGCCTATCTGTATTACTTTATATACTAAAAAGGAAAAGGAAGTAAACAATGAGTCAGGAATATCCGCAACTAGAACGAGCAATCAATGTCGTGAAAAGCTTAAGAGATCCCATTAATGGTTGTCCATGGGACTTAAAGCAAACTCATAAAACACTTACTGAGTTTTTAATTGAAGAATCATACGAGTTTATTCATGCCGTTGATAATAATGATAATCAGAAAATGTGTGAGGAAATGGGAGATGTCTTATTGCAAGTACTACTTCATTCACAAATAGCTAGTGAGAGTTCAAACTTTAATATTGAAGATGTAGCACGCTCAATGGCAGATAAAATGATCCATCGTCACCCACACGTTTTTCAAGCTAAAGATGGTGAAGAGAAGTTAACTCCCGAGCAGGTTAAAATAAATTGGGAGCAAATAAAGAAGAAAGAGGGCAATCAAAGCTTTTTTAAAGAAGAAGATGCTTATATGCCAAGCCTACAAGCGGCTCAGAAAATTGGAAAAAGAAGTAAGAGAGTAAATTTTGATTGGGAAAATGTTGATCAAGTTTTTGATAAAGTTACAGAAGAGTATCAAGAAGTAAAAGTTGAGTTTGAAAAAAAGAATATGCCTGCACTTAGAGAAGAAATTGGAGACTTACTCTTCTCAGTCGTTCAACTAGCAAGGCATCTCGACTTTGATGCAGAAGAAGTCCTCAGAGAATCAAACCTAAAATTTATAAATCGATTTAAT
The DNA here is from genome assembly GCA_913053615.1 of uncultured Bacteriovoracaceae bacterium. GTDB lineage: Bacteria > Bdellovibrionota > Bacteriovoracia > Bacteriovoracales > Bacteriovoracaceae > UBA845. The sequence continues at coordinate 14,936 of CAJXHA010000034.1, forward strand.
CATCTTGAAAAGAAAGCTGAATCGAGAGATTTGGATCTAATGAAATTAAGTGTTCCAGAGCTTGAAGAGTTATGGCAAGAAGTAAAAAAAGAACTAAAAAATAAAAAGGCCCAATAAAGGGCCTTTGTTTTATCATTAATTTAATAAACCTGCTCGGCGTAAAAGAGCATCAGGGTTTGCATCTCGACCTCTAAAATTACGATAGAGTTCACTTGGATCTAGACTTCCACCTTTTTCCAGAATATTCTCCTTGAACGCCTTAGATGTTTTTGGATCAAATAGACCATTCTCTTTAAAAGCTTCAAATGCATCTGCATCTAAAACCTCTGCCCACTTATATGAATAATAACCAGCTGCATATCCACCAGCAAAAATATGCCCAAAAGAACAAGACATACTCGTTCCCTCAATTGATGGATACAAATCAAATGGCTTCATTGTTTCACTTTCAAAGGCCATAATATCTTTGATCTCGTTGGCTTTTGTAGAATGATATGCCATATCTAAAAAACCAAAGCTTAATTGTCTTAGAGTACCTAAACCTTCTAAGAAAGTAGAACTTTGTTTGATTTTCTCTTTTAATTCTTTTGGCATTTTTTCATTTGTTTCATAATGTCTTGCATAGAGATCTAGACACTCTTCTTCAATTGCCCAATTCTCCATAATTTGAGACGGAAGTTCCACAAAATCCCACATAACAGAAGTTCCACTAGTAGAGCGATACTCACAGCGACTTAAGAGACCGTGTAGAGCATGTCCAAATTCATGAAAGAGAGTTAATACTTCATCTAAGGTTAATAAAGAAGGTTTCGTATCTGTTGGTTTAGTAAAGTTACAAACGATTGAAACAAATGGACGTTTAACCTCACCAAATTGAAGACCTTGTTTTCTAAGATCAGTCATCCAAGCACCACTTCTCTTTGTTTCACGTGGAAAGAAGTCTGCATAGAAAAGTCCAACGAGACCTTTGTCATCACTTACTTCAAAAACTTTTACATCCTTGTGATAAGTTGGGACCTCTATTGGTTTAAAATTTAAGTTATATAATTTTGAGGCAATACTAAATACACCATCAATAACATTCTCAAGTTTAAAGTAAGGTCTAAGAACTTCATCATCAAAATCGAGAACTTTCTTTTTTAACTTCTCTGTATAAAAAGCTGCATCATACTTTTGTAAATCATCGCTTCCAATATCTTCTTTCATAACTTCTTTTAAATTATTAAAGTCTATCTTCGCTGCTGGAAGTGCTTTTTCTAGAATTGTATTTAGAAAATTCATGACCGTATCTGGCTTTTTGGCCATTCTCTTCTCAAGTACAAACTGAGCGTGATTTTCATATCCAAGAAGAATAGCTCTTTCCTCTCTTAGTTCAAGAGTCTCTTTTATTATATCTTGATTTGAAAATTCACCTTTAGTTGCTTTCGTGGCGTTTGCCATATAAATTTCTTTTCTAAGCTCTCGGTTTTGACAAGACTGTAGAAATGGATACATGCTTGGAAAATGTAAAGTAAAAGCATACTGGTCTGCTTTACCTTTCTCTTTAGCTGTTGCACGAGCTTGTTCCTTAACTCCTTCAGGAATACCTGCCATATCTTTCTCATCAACAAAGAGAGTATATTCATTTGTTGCCTTACGTGAGTTTTCTGAGAACTTTAAACTTAACTTAGAAAGCTTTTCATCAATTTCACGCAATCGACTCTTTTGTTCTTCATTTAATAGAGCACCGTTTCTAGTAAAAGACTTATATGAATCTTCTAAGAGAGTTAGTGCTTCTGAAGATAAATTTAACGAGTTTCGCTTATCATAAAGCTCTTGGTACTTTTTAAAAATTTCAGGGTCAAGACTAATATCACTACTAAAACGTGTTAACTTTTCACTAAATTTCTCTGATATCTCATTGATCTCATCAGTACACTCAGCACTATGTAGAGCATAATAGACTTCAGTTACCTGATCTAAGCGGGCAGTAGATTCTTCAGCTTTTACTATAATATTCTCAAAGGTACTTTCTAATGTTTTGATTTCAGCGTAACCTTTTTTCGCCTCTTCAATTGCTTTCTCTAATGCTGGTAGGAAATGTTCTGGCTTTATTTCATTATAATTAATAGCCTCTAGTTTAAGATTAGAATTCTCTAATAAAGGATTCATACAACTCTCCTTGTTAAATTTATTTAGTTCTGTTTGAATTTTAAACTTTGTTCTTTAAATAATTGATATACACAAACAAGCCAAATGATAACTAAAACTGCTTGAATAAGGTTAAGATACAGCATATTTTGAACTGTCCATACTGAAAAGACTAGAGCAATAATTGCCTTAGAACTGCGATAAACAAACATATCAGTTATGTATTTTGCACCATACTTCTGCAGCCTTGAAAGTGGATGGTACATAACTTCTTTTACGACACTGGCCAAAGAGTAATCAACTGCTTTCATTGAAATAAATACTCCCGCTACAACATAAAGTAGACCAGAGCCTAGGCCTAAGCCCCCAAATACTAAGAGAATATAAAAGACAGGAATGAAGTAGAATATTCTTTTAATTTTTACTCGGGTTAATAAAAGTGGAAGAACAACAAATTGAATAAAGAGAGTTGCAATATTTATATAAGTATAAATTTTTCCTAGATAGGCCGTTCTTGCATTTTTTTCGGTGACAACTTTTTCAAAGATTATATTAAATTGTAGATCTGCAATATAGATTACCCACTGAGTAACTGCGACGATACTAGCTATAAGCAAAACATACTTTGTTACACCCTTAATAGATTGTATTGGTTTTGTATCCCCTTCATTATCCTCGGCGTGATGTTCAGACTTAGCTTGTTCTGTTTGAGCAGCTTTATCAACCAGTAGAAATGGTAGAAAACAGGCCATTATAGAAAATAAGGAAACATATAAAACGACATTGGTACCATACTTAGTCGCTATTGAGCTGGTTAAAATTCCACCTACAATTCCCCCAATACTACCTGCAGCTCCTAGTGGTCCATACAACTTCTTTATTTCATTTAATGAATAATAGTTATTTGCAAATGCGAGGAGTAAATGAATTAGTAATACAATATAAATCTCTTTAGTAGCAAAAAGAATATAAGCTAGAAACTTTGTAGCTGGAGTTAATGCTAGATGCGTGGCAAGCATTAAGAGTGAGCTAAGCATACAGATACCAGCAAATAACTTTCTAACTCCTACTATTTCTTGAATCGCATTACTTAACTGGATAATAAATATTAAAGCTATTATCGCTATAAATGTAGCAAAAGGATAATCTTTGCTTGAGTAATGATCATAAAAAAGTGCACCAACACTTGATCGAACCATAGGATATGAGAATAAAACTAGGAAGTAAGTTCCGAAAATGGCCAAAGAATTTTTCATTCTAAGTATTTGTCACCTTTCTGAGCATCAGTGAAATCATCATGATCATCAAATTGTGAAAGGTCTAGCTCTGTATTTACACCAAATAGATCTGAATTATCTGCAACCTTTTTCATGAACGAAAAGAATTTCTCTCTCGTTTGATGACTTAATAAATGCTCCATCAAACATGAATCATTGTGAGCAGTTTTATCATCTACGTCTAATACATCTTTAAAGAAGTAATAAAGTAAAGTTCGAGAAGAGAGAATAGCATGAACTTGCTCATGACCTTCTTCAGAGAGTGAGAGAAACTTACTCTCATCTTCTATAACTAAGTCTCTTTTCTTAAGGTTATTTAAAGCTGTTGATACAGACCCTTTTGTTAGCCCCATATCTTTAGCAAT
>CAJXHA010000035.1 GCA_913053615.1 uncultured Bacteriovoracaceae bacterium
TTTCTAGTATCGCCAAGATTAAATCGATCTGTTGATCAAAGTGATCCTTTTTAGACTCAAAACGGCTACCATCAAAGAAGTCAGCTTCTTTTCTAAAACAAGGTGATAAGCAAAAATTAAAGGCCGGAACTTTCTTTTTAAATTCCATGAACCCATCGTAAAGACCCATCACTACGTCTTCTTCAGTAAGTTTATCTAGCCCAGGTATCTGCTCACTTGAATCATTAGTTGCTCTTGAAAATGTAAACTTTAAGCGAATAAAGCCTACGTTATATGAGTGATAAAGCTCACTGGCCATATGATAAGCAGCTTCTTTATGGGCCTGTCTATCTGTAAGAATTAACTTTGGTAATAAAAGAATCATTAAGTAACGATCAAACTTTTCTTCTTCTTTTAAAACTAAGAGATCATCAACATCTTCTTCCGATTCAATTGTTATATCATCTCCATAAGTTTCTTTAATTTTTCTCCAATAAATATCTTTATTAGGACCTTTTAAGAGTGGTTTTAGTCTAGGCCAAACAAAGTCTGCAGTTAAAGAACCCGTAAGATGAATATGTTCTTCATTATATGGAAGAGGGAAGTTTTTAAAGAATACTCTTAACGCGTCGCTCACTGGATGAGAGAGTAATGTATGAATATCAACTTCACCTTGTTGATAGCCGCTGATTAATTTTCTGAATTCTTGTAGTGACTTTCTAATCTGTTTATTTTCTCTGGCATACTCTGACTCAATAGTAAGATCCAGTGTGTCAACAAGGGATATCCCATTGGTTTCACTGATTAAGTTGATTAAAATGTCTGATATATTCTTTACTAGTTTTAAACCCATATTAACAAAGCAGTGTATACGATAAATTATGAAATGTACCGAACTTTTAATATTTGGTTAAGCTTCTTACAATATTCTGGCAAATTCTTACATCAGTAGTATTAATAAAATTTTTAAGGAATAATTTAGTTACCAATGACTTTATGGATGAAGCTTTTTAGGCCATGGAAGGTCTCTTTTCCCTTCACAATAAATTAAATCAAATCTATATCACTAGTTCTTTGTTTAAATAGTTCAAGATCAAATTGATCACCATGTTGCAGATAGTATTCCATTTGTTCAATACTATCATTACCCCAAAATAATTCATTATTAATTATAAAAGAAGGGGAGCCAAATGCATGGTGTGATAAAGCTTCTTTCGTATTCTTTTTTATTGCTTGCTTAACATTTCTTTCAAATGTTTTTTCTAAAATATCTGCACCGTTTTTAATTCCATTGCTTTGAAGCTTTGTAAGAATATAGTCGGGGTCTTCTAGAACTTCACCTTGTGCCCAAATAAGTTTCCAAAATAGATCGATGACCTTGGCCTGTTGCTCACCACTAGCTTCAAGTGTGGCCATTCTTAAAATATAAAGAGGGTTAAAAGGATGTGTTTTTGGGGGATTAAATTCAATATTATTCATATGAGCGTAGCGAAAGCAATGCTTTAAACTGTATAGTCTTTTCGCAGGGATAAGCCCCGGTCCCTTGATGTCGTGTTGGGTAAAGAGAGTGCCCATCATCATGGGTAAATACTCAAACTCAGCACTATATTTGGCTTTCAAACGACTGTGATTTACCCAGGCGAAGTAGGTAAATGGGCTTAAAAAGTCCATATAAAACTTAATTTTTTGCATATCTAAACCTTTAAAAAGATAGTGATTCGTAAAGAAAGATACACGATCTATTGAGAAAAAGGCAATTTCTTGCTAAAATTTACGCACCGCTTTCCAGTTTTTCCTACAACTTCAGTGGTACGTTACTTTTCCCCCTCAAATAGTTGATTGAAGTTTGTAGTGATCTTATTAGAGAAATTCTTCTCTTTTGAGGTATCCCTATGCAACAGATTTTTAAACCCCTTGCGCTCTTAGCGCTCATGATTTCCTTTGTCTCTTGTGGTGGTCAGAAACCAATGGTTGATGACATTAAGGTTTCTCCTTACTACGAAAATGATGAATTAATGATTTCCCTTGCTGCCGATCTTAGTATCGGTAATGTAAGTCTGCCCCAAGCCTCTTTCCCTATTATTCATCCTAAGACCGGAGAAGAAATTGGTCTTGTGAGTATGGTTAATCTTGGTGCGAACCAAAACCTTTTAGATTTAGTGGTTAATGTAAGTGCCATTTCAAATTTAAACTCGAATATTGCTAAGTTACCAAATGGTGCAGTATTACCTTTAATTGGTAATAACCGTTCAATTATTATTCCTATTGGTCCAAAGGTTGAGTTATATCTTTCAATAGGGGATGGAAAAGTTGCACTTGGTGTCTCTATTCCATTTAAAACTCTTGATGCCGTTGGTAGAAAAGTTGGTACTTCAGCTTTATTTCCAGTCTTTAATAAGAATGAGATCTACGGTGCTGCTGGTTTATACTTATCAAAAGAAGCTGGTAAGAATGGATTTGGTTTATTTGCAGATGTTACTAATAAGCTAGATGATATTATGTTCTTAGATATTACTAGAAGAGATGATATCCAGACTTTAGATTATAATGCTGTTATTCCAGCAAGTAGAACCGAAAGTAAAATCAACTCTGAAATGCTTAAAATGCATAGAAGATCTAAACAACTAAGAATTAATTAATTTAAGAAAATTTAATCTTTGTGATCATCGCTTTATTCGATTTAATAAAATCTACATCATAAGCTAATTGCTTACATAATTTTAAAATAAGTTTGTGCCCTATTTTTTGAAATGGGGCACTTTTATTTTTATCTTCTACTCTTCCATTATTGGCAATGGTCAATCCCATTGAATCGGTGTGATTGGTAAAAGTAAAATAAAGAGTTGTGGCACCAGCTGTGGTTGCATTTTCAACTAGGCAATTTAATAGGGTGTTAAGTTTCATTTCATTAAAATAAACATTTTTATCACTGGTAATTATTTCTGACTCTGAAATTATTGAGAGTTTAGAGATATTAATATTACTGATAAATTTTTGGATCTTTGCATTCAAGGCCTTTAGAGATATCTCCTCATGATCTGAATTGGTATTGATATCAAAGAAAAGTCTCATTGAATCAAGATTATGTTGTAAGTTATCGTTATATTGTTTGATTGCGAAGTAATGTTGACCAAGTCTGCCCTTAGCTTGATTAACTTCATCATTTAAATTTTGAATATTATCTTCGAGTGCATTTAAGAACTTATTTAAATCAGAATTTTCCATAAGATGATTTTACTGCTTATTAAAAAAAATACAAAGATCAAATTAAGTTTTTAAGCAGTTTGTCCTAAAGAATGGATTAACTGGTTATTTTTAAGAAAGCTTAATGGAAGGACGAGTAATTTAGTCCCTTTATGTACTTCCAAGGTATGTTTAAAAGGGCTGTGTTTAAGACACTCATCGAGGCCAATGATTTGATTCGGGAAAAGAGGATAGGTTGAGTTATCGTATTTTCTAATTTGCAACTTTCCACTAAGAAGACAAAAGGCAGCATTAGGTACATTACCTTTATAAATTAAGGTCTGATCAATTTGATAGACCTGTGGCTCTAGTACTTTTAAAAAAGAGAAGAGTTGGTCTGGAGATAAATCGTAAATGGTGATTCCTCTTATCATAGCTTAAGTCTAGCTGATGAGAGAAAAAGAAAATATAATATATATCAGGAATTTATAAAAAACTGATTTTTTTAGATTCTTTAGTAAATTTAGTATTCTAGACCTGCAAATTCAATAAGTGCCTTTTCATCTGTGATGAAAATTTTCTTACCTTCTTGTTCAATATATCCTAGGGACTTGATCTCACTCATAAAACGAATAAGAGTTTCTGGAGCTGTACCAATAATAGAAGCCATTTCATCACGAGTAAGCTTGATATTAATAAAGGTACCTTTCTCTGTTGGCTCTCCATGAGATTCTTTAAGTAATAAAAGTAATTCAGCTAGTCTTTCTCGAACATTTTTTTGAGAGAAAGAAGAAATTCTATGCTCAGCTGCTCCTAGGTCTCTTGAGAGTCTAGAGATTAGATTGAAAGAAACAGAAGGCTTTGTTTCAATTAATTTTAAAATATAATCTTTATCAATAAAGCAAACATGAGCTTCTTCAATGGCAGTCGCACTTGCTTGGTAGTGTTTGGAAGTAAAGAGACTTCTATGCCCGATAACATCACCGGCTTGAGCAATACGAATAATAGATTCTTTACCATCCGGGCTCATTTGAGTGATTTTAATATTTCCTTTATTTACACAATAAATTCCATAAGTAGGATTTCCTTCAACAAAGAGGACTTGGCCTTTCTTATAAGTATTATTCACTTTGTGATCAGAAATATCACTTAGTTCCATATGTTCAAGCTCACAGAAAATACCATTTCCTTGGCTAGGGCAACTTTCACATCTTGTCATTTTGGAACTCATAAAAACCTCAAAATCTGATAATTATCATACTTTATATAAAGCTCTAGGCATATTCTAACATAGATCAAAGGTGACTAAAATGGCCATAAATAAAATAACAGAAAAATTAAGTGAAAAATTAAATAAAAACGTACCGCGATATACCAGTTATCCAGTAATTACTGACTGGAAAGGGCAAGATGAGAATACTTGGCTAAACTCTCTAAAGTCAACTTATGCTCTAGGTGTTGATATTTACATTCATATCCCTTTTTGTGAAAAACTCTGTTATTACTGTGGTTGCTTTCGAACAGTGACTAAGAATAAAGAGAAATCCAGAGAATATGTCCATTATTTAAAAAAGGAATGGTCTCTTTATCTCTCTAAATTACCTCACTTGATAAAAGTAAATTCTATTCACTTTGGAGGAGGGACACCAAGCTTTTTAACTCCAGAGCAATTAATCGATTTATTAAAAGTCTTTGATAATTATAAAGCTCCTAAGTTTTATGGAAGTATTGAATTAGACCCAAGAACTGTAAATGAAGATCACCTTATTGTTCTAAGAGAATTTGGCTTTAAAAAAGCCAGTCTAGGAATACAGGACTTTGATCCATCAGTGCAAAAGGCCATTAATCGTGAACAAAGCTATGAGCTTGTTAAAGAGAAAGTTGATCTTATTAGAAAGTACGGCTTTGATGAAGTAAATTTTGACTTGATTTGGGGCTTACCAAAGCAAAGTGTCAAAAGTGTGCAAGATACTTTTGAAAAGGTGAATACTCTTAAGCCCGATCGTATATCATTTTTTAGTTATGCTCACCTTCCTGAAAGAATAAAGAATCAGAGGCTAATTAAAGACAGTGATATTTTACAAGGAGAAGCAAAACTGGCTCTTTTTAATAGTGCACAAACTTACTTAGTTAAAAATGATTATATACCCATTGGGATGGATCATTATGCAAAAAGAGGCTCCAAATTACATTTAGCTTATGAGAATAAAACCCTTTATCGAAACTTTATGGGCTATGTAGAAAATAAATCCGATATTTTACTTGGCTTAGGAGTCAGTTCAATTTCAAAAAATGCAAAAGGATTTATTCAAAATATCAAAAGTATAAAAAATTATTATGAGTATATTGACGCTGAGCATTTCCCGATTGAGAAGGGACACTCACTAAGTACTGAAGAAGCTTTTAGAGCAGAAATTATTCAAATTCTATTTTGTAAATTCATGGTCTTAAAAACAGACATTATGGACTTAAAGAATGGTGAAGAGATAGTTAAGAGTTTGAAAGAATATCAAAAGATTGGTTTAATCGAAGAAACAGATAAGAGTTTTAAAGTGAACGAAGAGGGAAAAAAGTATATCCGTGTCATCGCGAGCTTATTTGATCAGTATCGCACAGATGAGGGAGCTTTCTCAAAGGCCATATGAGTACTTGTTATCATTGTAAAAGCACTGTTTATACATCAGTTAAAATCCAAGCAGAGGATGATAAGGTTTTTTGTTGTCACGGTTGTAAATTTGTCTACCAAGCATTTGAGAAGAATGATCTTTGTGATTATTATCAATATAAAGACAAAAGTTCTGAAAGAGTCGATATCGATGAGATTAAGAAGTCCTTTCTGTATCTTGATCATAAAGACTATCAAAAAGAATTCTTTGAAATCAATGATGAGAGCATTAAAGCACAGTTCTATGTCGAGGGAGTGCATTGCCTGGCCTGTCTTTGGCTATTTGAAAAACTACCAGAGATCAACTCAAATGTACTTAGTTCTCACTTAAATATGACAAATTCAATTTTAGACTTAGAGATAAAAAAAGATGCAAGTGTCGCTAAGATTGCACAAGAAATTGCTAGCTATGGTTATAAAATCCAAGCTCTTGAAAAAAATAATTTTGAAGCAATTCAGAACCTAGAACGAAAAAAAGATATTAATCGCATTGCTCTGGCCTTCTTTGCGATGGGAAATATTATGCTCTTGTCTTTTTCAATATACTCAGGAGCAGAGGGCTTTTTTAAAGATTACTTTCACTGGATTGGGTTTATTATTTCAATTCCTGTCATGATCTATAGTGCAAAGCCATTTTATCAAACTAGTTTTGCAGCCATAAAAAAAAGAAGCTTCTCAATTGATATTCCAATTACCCTGGCATTAATTATTGGTTATTTTGGTGGGATCATTGGTTTAGTTTGGAAAACGGAAACAATATATTTTGATTCATTAGTTATGTTAATATTCTTATTATTACTTTCTCGATTTATTTTGAAAGAAATAAAGCTAAGTCTTTCTAATAAAATGTCTAAGTTAAACTTTTTTTCCAATGTCATAACCCATAGGTTAATTGGAGATGAAATCGAAGATATACATGCCCGCTATATTAAAGCTAATGATACTTTATTAGTGAAAAGAGGGGAGATTATTCCAATTGATGGAGAAATCATTAAAGGACTTAGCTATTTAGATAAATCAATCATTAATGGAGAAAGTCACTTAGAGCGAGTTGAAATTGGAGATAAAGCTATTTCTGGTGCCTTAAATAAATCAGATGAACTTACCATCAAGGCCAGTGAGTCCTTTGAGAACTCTCTTTTAGGTAAGATGCTTAAGGAGCTTAATAAGAATATTGGTCGCGATAATCAGTATGCTGAGGCTGCATTAAAATGGGCAAAGTTCTTTCTATTGGTGTCAGTACTTATTTCTATTTATATTTTATACTTTGTAAGACCAATTGACTTGGCCTTCGAAAGAGTTATTGCAATCATTATTATTACTTGTCCATGTGCACTGGGTTTAATCGTTCCGCTTACGATGATTATTGGTATTGGTAAACTCAAAGAGCGTGGTATTTTTGTTAAAGATGAAAGTAGTATTGAAAAGCTCACCAAAATTAAGCATATATTCTTGGATAAAACAGGAACCTTAACAGATAAACATTTTGAATTTGAGATTAAAGCATTAAAGGGAGAGAGATCTAAATATCTAGAGATTCTCTTTTTAATGGAAAGTGCCTCAAAGCATCCAATTGCCAAAGAGTTTTGTGCCCAGTACTTTATCCAAACCAATAAGGGCATAGAAAGTTTTTTTGAAAATGAAAAAGAAGTAAGTGCTCAAATAGAGGGAAGAACATATAGCATTCGTAGTGATCGTAACTCGAGAGAAACTGCTTTTTACCTTAATCAAGACCATGAGCCAGTTCTGCATGTTACTGTGAAAATGAGCACCCGTGCTGATGCCTATAAGCTTATAAAGTATCTCAAGACCAGAGACTATGAGCTAGGACTTTTAAGTGGGGATAATAAAGAAAAAGTTGATGACTTTGCTGCTCAATTAGGGATTAAGCTTAGTCATACTTACTCGCAATTAAGTCCATTAGATAAGAAAAACCTGATTGAAGAAAAAGATCACGTTCTCATGATTGGTGATGGAGTAAATGACACTCTGGCCATGCAAAGTGCGACACTTTCAATCGCAGTTAATACCAGTGTGGATTTTGCCCAAAAAAGTGCTGATATCTATCTCGCTCAAGATAATTTGGAATTAGTAAAAGACTTGTTTGATATTTCAAACAAAATTTTGAGCACTCTTAAGAGAAATATTTTCCTCGCCAGTCTTATGAATTGTGCCTTTATCCTAATGGCATTTAATGACTATATAACCCCCTTTGGTGCTGCTGTATTGATGCCAATCAGCTCTCTGATTATGCTTGTGCATACATTGATTTCCCTCAATATAAAAGAAAATCAGAAATATGCAGAAGCTGATAATAATCATGTTTTAAAGAGCCAGATAAGCTTATCTTAGAGAAAAGGAGTTAATGTGGAAGTTATTATTATCTTAGCACCATTTACGATTATTTTGGCCTTAGTATTCCTATTCTTATTCTTTAAGTCCAATAATTCTGACCAATTTACTAATTTAGAAAGTGAAAGTTATAAAATTTTAATTGAAGATTCAAAAAGGAAAAATGATGAGTGATCAGTCTTTTGAGTCAGTTGTTTATGATGATAAAACCGTAAAAAAGTTTTTGATTGCAACTGTTATTTGGGGATTTGTTGGAATGTTAGTAGGGGTGATCCTAGCCGCTGAACTTGCTAACTGGAGAGTTAACTTAGGGCTAGAGTGGATTACCTTTGGAAGATTAAGACCATTACATACCAATGCGATTATTTTTGCATTTGTGGGTAATGGTATTTTTGCTGGTGTTTATCATTCACTACAAAGACTGACTAAGGCGAGAATGTTTAGTGATCTTTTAAGTTCCATTCACTTTTGGGGATGGCAACTGATCATTGTTGGAGCTGCGCTAACGCTTCCATTTGGACTTACTCAATCTAAAGAGTACGCAGAACTTATCTGGCCATTAGATGTAGCAGTTGTTCTTATCTGGGTAGTATTTGCAGTTAACTTCTTTGGAACTTTATATTTCAGACGTGAAAAGCATATTTATGTGGCGATCTGGTTTTATATTGCAACTATCTTAACTGTGGCAATGCTTTACATTGTAAACAATCTTGCATTTCCAGTGAGCTTAATGGAGTCGTACCCGGTTTTTGCTGGTGTTCAAGATGCACTCGTACAATGGTGGTATGGACATAATGCTGTGGCATTCTTTTTAACCACACCAATTTTAGGTCTAATGTATTATTATGTACCAAAAGCAATTAATAGACCGGTCTATTCTTACCGTTTATCAATTATTCACTTTTGGTCTTTGATCTTTATCTATATTTGGGCAGGGCCTCACCACCTTTTAAATACATCTTTACCTGACTGGGCACAGACACTTGGGGTTATTTTCTCTGTTATGCTTTGGGCTCCTTCTTGGGGGGGGATGATTAATGGTCTCCTTACTATGCGTGGTGCATGGACTAAAGTTCGTAAAGATCCTGTATTAAGATTATTTGCTACGGCAATTACATTTTATGGGATGTCGACTTTTGAAGGCCCACTATTATCTATTAAGTGGTTTAATGCCTTAGGACATTATACTGATTGGATTATTGGTCACGTTCATGGTGGTGGTATTGGTTGGAACTATATGTTCTTAGCTGCTATGGCCTTATACTTAGTTCCAAGACTTTGGAATACAAGCCTACATTCAGTAAAACTTGCAAATGCACAGTTTTGGACAGCTACAATTGGTCTATTACTTTATTATGTATCAATGAACACTGCTGGGATCACTCAAGGTCTTATGTGGAGGGCGTTTAATGAAAAAGGTAATTTAACTTATCCTAACTTTGTGGAAACGGTTGATACTATCGTTCCAATGTATTGGGTAAGACTTATTGGGGGAATCTTAGTTCTAAGTTCAATGGTCATTATGATGATCAATCTTTACTTAACAGTTAAAGCTGCACCTAAAGAACAAAAAGAAGTTGAGTATAAAGTTCCAAAAGCAACTTGGAAAAAATCTAGTGAGAATAAAGACGAAGGCCATAGAAGATTAGAGGGGTTAACTTTTACTTTTTCTATTCTAGCACTGCTTTCTGTTCTTATCGGTTCGTTAGTTGAAATTTTACCTGCAGTTCTATCAACAAGTTATATCCATAAGGACTATACGGTAGATCCTTATACTCCTTTAGAGCTGGCCGGTCGTGATATCTATGTAAGAGAAGGTTGTTATACTTGTCACTCTCAAATGATTAGGCAATTACCACAAGATGTTGTTCGTTATGGAAAAGTAAGTGAAGCAAGTGAATATATTTATGATCGCCCATTTCAATGGGGATCTAAGAGAACAGGACCAGACCTTCACCGCGTAGGTGGTAAGTACCCAGACTATTGGCATTACCGTCATATGCTTGATCCAAGAGAAACAAGTCCTGGTTCAATTATGCCTCCATATGGATGGTTATTTAAGAAGAAGTTAGACACTGCGATTTTACCACAAAAACTTAAAGTGATGAAAGCGCTAGGAGCTCCATACTCTGAAGATGAAATAAAATTTGCATCTCAAAATGCGCAAGAACAAGCAGAAAAAATTGTCGCTGGTCTTGAAAGTGCAGGTGTGAAAAAGAGTATGGCCAATAAACAAATTATTGCATTAATCGCTTATCTTCAAAGATTAGGCAAAAGAAACGAGGTAGCACATGATGAGAAAAATGTTAGCGAACATTGAGCAATTTCCTAATGTAGGAATATTTGTTCTCGTTTCATTTGTATTAATTTTTACAGTTATTCTTATGAAACTTTTTAATAAGCATAATAAAGAGATTTTTAATCAAGCAGCATCCTTACCTCTAGAAGCAGGGGAGAGATTAGAGGAGAATAAAAATGAGTAATGAAGAGAATCAAGAAGTTAATATTTTAGAAAGTGAAAAAAATCTTGTTCTTGATCACGATTATGATGGGATTAAGGAGTTAGATCATCCACTTCCATTTTGGTGGGTAATGATCTTTGGCTTAACTATTTCATTTAGTGTGCCATATTATTTTTATTATACTCATGCCGATGGACCTAGTATTCGTGCGGGCTTAAATGAGAAAATGCATGAAATAAAAGAAAAACAAGCTGCTTGGGAAGCTAAGCAAGGTGGATTTAATACTGAGAAGTTTAATGCCTTCTTTAAAACTGAGAAAGGTAAGAAATTAGGTGCAAAAACTTATCGTCGTAAATGTATGGCCTGTCATGCAGATCAATTACAAGGAACGATTGGACCAAACTTAACAGATGCTTATTGGATTCACGGAAAAGGTGATATCGCGAGCATTTATAAGACTATTAAAGAAGGTGTTACTGCTAAGGGGATGCCTGCTTGGGGGGCGGTCTTAACGGAAGAGCAAATGTATGGTGTCATAGGTCATGTAATGAGCTTTAAAAATAAGAATATCCCTGGAAAAGAACCTCAAGGAGAAAAGATAGAGTAAGTTATCTTTTATATAAAATGCAAAATAGAAATGAGTACCATGAATCAAGATTAGCGACCACAGATGAGCATGGCCATCGGGTAACTCTTTATCCTGAAGACATAAGTGGTATCTGGAAAAAGCGTAGAAAGATTATCTATGCCATATTGATTGGTATTTATCTTATTTTGCCTTGGATCTATATTAATGGAAAGCAGATCATCTTATTAAACCTTCCTAAAAGAGAATTCTATATTTTTGGGATGACTTTTTATGGGCATGATGGGCCATTAATTATTTTTCTTCTTTTGGGCTTTGTTCTCTTAATTGCCTTTGTTACTAGTGTGTGGGGAAGAGTCTGGTGTGGCTGGGCCTGCCCTCAAACGGTATTTATTGATTCAATCTATCGCTTTATTGATCGAATGGTAGAAGGCAATGCTAGGGCGAGAAGAAAGCTAGATGAGTCTCCAATGAGTGCAATAAAATTCTTCAAGAAGGCACTTAAGTGGCTGCTTTATATTGTCGTTTCCTTGCATATTGTTCACTCTTTTCTAGGTTACTTTGTCGGTACTCATCACTTAATTGAGATCAGTCTGCAAAGTCCCTTTAAAAATATAGAACTCTTTATTCTCATGCTTATTCTTACAGGTATTATCCTTTTTGATTTTGGTTGGTTTAGAGAACAGTTCTGTGTCATTGCATGTCCTTATGGAAGAATGCAATCTGTTTTTATGGATGAGAGCTCTTATGTTGTTGGCTACGACTATAATAGAGGTGAGCCCCGTCGTGGAAGTGCACAAGAGAAGAGTGATGAAGGTGATTGTATAAATTGTTATCGCTGTGTAAAGGCCTGTCCAACAGGAATAGACATTCGTCGAGGGACACAGCAATTAGAATGTATTAACTGTACGATGTGTATTGATGCTTGTGATGAGATAATGGAAAAGCTGCATAAGCCAAAAGGACTAATCTCCTATACAAGTGAGAATATACTTGAGGGCAAGCCAAATAAAAGATCTTTTCGAACTTATATTTACATCCTTGGAGTATTTCTTGTGATCGGAGGACTATTTATTACAGTTAGTCGCAGATTTGAAGTACATAGTAAGCTCTTAAGAGTGCCGGGTGAGCCCTATACAGTAGTGGAAAATGATGAGTACGAGTACTTGAATCGATATACAGCAAGACAACATTATTATGGATCAGAGAAGCTGATAATTGATTATCAGGTGGCAAAGGAGTTTAAGGATCTGGCCACAATTGTTTCTCCCATCCTTCCAAAAGAATTAGTGAATAATGAAGAGCTTTTCTTATTCATTAAGTTTAAAAAAGATTTACTTAATAATGGTAGTGCTGTTTTAATCATCGATGAGCTTCTGTATAAAGGAGACAAATTGATAAAAACAAATAAGAAAGAGGTAAAAATTGTCGGGCCTCTTAACTGACATTAATCCTTACTCTTTACTCTCAATAATTACTATTAGCTTTATGATAGGGGCCATCAGTTCCGTTCACTGTGTTGGTATGTGTGGTCCAATCATGTTGATTAACTCTCAGAGAATTCGTGATAAGGTTTATTATCAACTAGGACGCTTATTTTCATACTTAGTACTTTTAATCACAATTTATTATTTTAAAAATGAAGTCATTTATTATGTAAGCCAATCATTTTATTTTAAATTGGTATTTTACTTTATTGGGGGAGTCTTTGTTCTTTACGGATTAAGTCTTTTTGCTCCCTTAAATATTGAGTTTAAAAGTTTAGGAAAACTCTACTCAAAACTATTTTCAAAACTACCAAAGCATAGTCAGTTAAACTCACTCATTTTGGGAAGTATTTCAATTTTACTGCCTTGTTCTACTTTGTATCTATTTATTATTGGAGTACTAGGGCTTTTGAAGTTTGAGTTTGCCTTTGCGGCACTTCTAGCATTCTGGCTTCCGACTAGTCTGGCATTAGTATTTGGAACTGAGGTTCTCAATGTATTGCAATTAAAAAAGGCCCCTAAAATTTATGGGACCTTTTTTATATTTATTGGATTATTAACTATTGCTCTTCGTCTGTATAATTGGACAGGACTTGAAACGTTTTGTTATTAATTACACGCTCTTAATTCTGTACGGTGAGCACGAAACTCATCAATTAATTCACTTCTAAAAAGTCTGATATATGGATAATTATTTAAGTAATTAATTGTTCTATTAACTTTACCAACCATTTCTTCTACCATTACAGATAATGGCTTAATACGATTATAGATATCAACTTGCTCTGTACTTGGAAGAGCATTGAACTCTGCGGCTGTTAAGTTAAAGTCAGCAAAAGAATTAGTTGAAAAAGACTCTGGTGAAAGTGGTTCATTCAAACTTATTGATGCATCAACAATTGCCGTACGACAATCTTTCGCAAAAGCAGAACCAATAGTTAAAGTAATTAATGATAAGAATAGTAGTTTCATTTGTTTCCCCTAAATGTATCCCTGTAATAGAGCCACACTACTCAAACAATTACTGTAAGAGTAGTAGGGGTGTAATTAATTTATAATTCTTAAATCTATGTAATTTTGAAGACTTATAGTACTTTTATGGGAGTAAGCACTTGATGAGAGAAAATGTTAGATTTTCTTTCTGAATTTTCTTCCCTTAGATTCAGTCTTTCTTCTTCTTTTCTCAGCTGCTTCACGCTTTTCTTTTTCTCTAACAGATGGCTTATCATATGCTTCTCTAGCACGGTAATTTTTGATAACACCATAAGAATCAGCTAATCTTTTGAATTTTCTTAAAGCTTTCTCTACTGGAAAACCATCGGTAATCTTAATTTTAAAGTTTTCTTTATCACTCACTAATGTACTCCCTTTATTTTGATATTTTAGTAAGTTAGATAAGTTATTATAACATGTAAAGGCTCATTCTCAAGTAAGAGCATTTTTCTCCTAAGTATTCATTATAATTTAAGATTTACCAATACTGGCATGTGATCGCTGGGCATTTTGAGCTTCTCTTTTAGGTTATCTGGAGGAAAGGCACAGTAATGATGATCAAATGGGAGGACTTTTGAATCCACTTGGATGGTATTTTTATCACTTTGATGCACTAAAAAGTAATCAAGTTGAAAGCCATTTCTATTGTGCGATTTGTCGAAGTAGTAATAGGTTATTCTCTCATCACTAGGTTTTTGCAAGTGCTCAAAGACATCGCTAAAGCCATACTTTTTAAAAGCACTTAGTTCTGGTTCAGTTTGCTCTTGGTAGATAATACCATTTAGATCTCCGCATATGTAATGAGGGATGCCAGGAAAATTAATTCGATTAGCTTTTACTTTTTCACAAATATAATTAACTTCCGCACTTCTTTGGTCTCGTCCTTCAAAATCTTTTTTCTCTAGATCCAGTTTAGATTTTAAGTGAGTAAGATAAAAGAAGGCCTTAAGTTTATTATCAGAATCATTAACTTTTAATTCAAAAAGGCCACGTGAGAGTTTATTTCCATTTGATAACTTGTCTTTTGTATAGCTTTTAAACTTCACATTGAGCTTAGATTCATTTTTAACTAAGTAACCCACATCAATTCCACGATTAGAATTAGAGGGTGCCATATAGGGCTTATACTTATTATTCAAAAAGTATTGGTTATAATTGTTTAGAGATTCAAGGCCACCGATTTCAACTAACATGATAATGTCAGGATCATTAGCTTTAATAATGTTTGTGATTTCGATTATTTTATCTAATTGTTTATTAGGATAGAAGCTAGTAGAGAGGAGTTGCCATTGAGGATTATTAAGATGATCAATATCTTCACCCTTATACTTGTCCATGAAGAGAAAAAAATCTTGGACATTAAAGAGTAAAGTTTTAAGAATCATGCAAAGAGGTTCATTGGCAGACCAATAGCAAAAGTAGCACCAAGAACTAATGCTAAACCAACTAAGACTGCTGCGATTGTTTTAAATGCTATATTCACTTTGACTCCTCATTATGTGGTCATTTATTTAATATCGTGTAAGCTCAGGCTCAACTTCATTCGTCCAAGCATCAATACCACCAATTAAATTATATACTTGATCATAACCATTTTGAAGTAAGAAATGTTGAACATGTAATGATCGAACACCATGATGACAATAAATCACTATTTTTTTGTCCTTATCAATTTGTGCTAAGTTTTGACTTAAAGCATCCATTGGAAGATGCAAATGGTTTCCAATATGACTAAGGTTTACGATAGCGAATTCTTCAGGGGTTCTAACATCAAGTAAGAGAGCATCGTTGTCGGAAATAAACTCTTTGGTTTCGCTTGGTGTTAATTGTAATTGGTCTAACATAAAAAGAGTTTAATAAAATCTACAATATTGGTAAAGTAGCTTCATGAAAAATCTAATCTTATTATCAATCCTATGTTTCCAATTTTTTAATTCAACCTTTGCTAGCGAAAATAAAAAGACAATTCTATTTCTAGGAGACTCTCTGACCGCAGGTTACGGAGTTGAGCAAGAGTTTGCTTATCCGGCCCTAGTTGAAAAAGAACTAAATAAAAAACACCAGGTAAAAGTTCTTAACGGTGGAGTCTCTGGTTCAACAACTGCCAGCGGAAAGTCTCGTCTAAAATGGTTTTTGAAAGCTAAGCCAGATATTTTAGTTCTTATCCTTGGAGCAAATGATGGGTTGAGAGGTATAAAACTTGAAGAATCTAAAAAGAATTTAGAAGAAATTATTCTTATGGCAAAAGAAAAGGGACTTAAAGTTATTTTAGGTGCAATGCTCTTACCTCCAAATTATGGAAAAGAATACACGACAAAGTTTAAAAAAATGTATGAAGAGTTGAAAGACCAACACAAGCTTGCGTGGATTCCATTCGTTTTAAAAGATGTGGCGGGAATCGCAGAAAAAAATATAGAAGATGGAATTCATCCAAATGCCAAAGGCCATGCCATAATTGCAAAGAATATGATTCCTTACTTGGAGCCTTACTTATGATCCTCAATCTTAAAGACATTAATAAAAGTTACAAACAAGCTCATAAGGAATTAACAGTTCTTGATGGGCTTCAATTACAAATTGAAGAGCCCAAATCTATTGCTATCCTAGGCAAGTCTGGTGCTGGGAAATCAACTCTTCTTTCTCTCTTAGGTGGGTTAGATAAGCCAAATAATGGTGAGATTATCATTGGAAGTAAGAATATTGTAAATCTGAGTGAAGCTGAACTAGCTGTGTATCGTTCGCAAAATATTGGAATTGTTTTTCAAGAGTTTCATTTAATGAAGACATTTACTGCTCTTGAAAATGTCATGCTTCCTCTTGAGATTTTAAAAGAAAAAAATGTGCTAGAGAGAGCTAAAAAGGCATTAGAGCTAGTTCAATTAGGGGAACGTGCCAATCACTTTCCCCATGAGTTATCGGGTGGAGAGTGCCAAAGAGTCGCTATCGCGAGAGCAGTGGTAACTGAGCCTCAAATTATCTTGGCAGATGAGCCTAGTGGAAACTTAGATACAGATACAGGTGAGTTGGTGATGGATATGATCTTTAATTTAGTTAAAGACTTAAAAAGAACTTTAATTCTTGTGACCCATGATCGTGACCTGGCTAAGAAGTGTGATGAAATGTATGAACTCAAAGAGAGAAAATTGGAAAAAATTCAATGATTGCGAAGGTAATAAAAAGAGACTTACTCAATTCAAAGTCATTTGCTCTCATTTTTATATTTAATCTATTCTTAGGGATTATAGGTTTTGTTGTACTTCACTCATTTCGTACAAATGTTAATGATCTTTTAGAAAGTCGAGCTCGTCAGCTAATGGCAAGTGATATGTATATTGCTGGCCGAAGAGATTTAAGTGATGAAAAGCGAGAAAAATTTCTTTCTTATATTAAAGATAAGTCTCGAGCCATTATGAGAAGTACAGAAGTTTACTCCATGGCAAGACCTGTGGAAAATAAGAATAAGTCACGTTTAGTAGATGTTGTCTCTATTGAAAAAGATTACCCATATTATGGTGAGATCAGGTATAAGGACCAAAAAGAGAAAGAATTTACTTCTCTCGATATCTTGCAAGATTCATTTTCAATCGTTGTTAGTGCTGAAATTCTTCATCAAATGAAAGTAAAGATTGGGGATAAGTTAAAAATTGGAGAAAAAGAATTTTCAATTATAGGTGTTATTACTGGAGATACCACAACTTCTTTAAGAGGTTTTTCACTAGCTCCGAAATTGTATATGGCCAGAAAATATCTCTATGAAACAGAACTTTTAGGCTTTGGCTCTGTGGCCAGTTATAGTCATCTCCTAAAACTAAATGAAGATCTTCAAAGTGATGAACAATTAAATCAAATTAAAGATGATTTAGATGACTTAATTACAGATAAGGCAATTAGAGTAAGAACCCCTAAAAGTTCAACTCAGAGAATGGGGCGAGTTCTTAATTACTTATCAGATTACTTAGGATTGGTAGGACTCGTGGCACTTTTTTTAAGTGGTATCGGTGCAGGTTATCTCTTTCAAAACTATCTCTTTCTTAAAATAAAAGATATCGGCATTTTAAAGAGTCTAGGGATGAGAGTAAGAGATATCTTTAAAGTATACTTATTTCAATTGGTTTTCTTAGCCTTTATATCAGCGATACTCGCAAATATTGTCTCTTACTTTAGTTTACCAATTATTAGTAAGTCTCTTTATGAGTATATTAACCTTGATGGAAACCTAACTTTAAATATAGAAACAATTATTATCTCATTTGCAATAACCATTGGTTCTTGTTTATTAGTCTGCATTCCAATTTTATTAAAGATGTTATCAAAAAATATTAAGCACCTCTTTGGTGGAAGTTCATTTTTTAAATTCGACTTCCAAGTAAAAGATTACTTTGCTTATTTACCCTTAATCATATTTCTCTGGGGACTTGCTATTTATCAAGCCCACTCTTTTAAGATAGGGACCCTCTTTACGGTAGCTTTAATCTTAGTTGGTTTATTTATTTCTCTTGTCTTTCCATACTTATTTAAGTTTTTAGACAAGAAATTTATTTTAGGAAAAGAACTTAAGAGCCCAATCGAGTTAAAAACAGCCATGGCCATTCGCTCACTTCTAAGAGATAAGCTTAGTACCTTACTAACACTTATCTCTCTAACCACAGGAGTAATGCTTTTGGCATTAATTGGCCAATTAGAAACTTCTTTAAGGGGAGAGTTGACTGATGATAGCGGTGAAAAACCCTCCTTATTCTTATTTGATATTCAGGAAGAACAAGCTCAAGAATTAGTTAAGCTTGCTAGTGAAAATAAAATTCCCTTACGTGACCCACAAGCAATGGTGAGGGCAAGACTTA
>CAJXHA010000036.1 GCA_913053615.1 uncultured Bacteriovoracaceae bacterium
TAAAGAAGAGAGTATCGATCTATCTGACAATGATCATGCTCTTATGGCCATGGAAAAGTTTCCCAAAATTATCGAAAGACCAATCGTAGTAAAAGGTGATAGGGCCATCATTGGACGTCCACCAGAAAAGGTTAAGGAATTATTTTAATTAGTCTTTTTCTTAGGCTCTGTTGATTTCTCCTTTTTAGATTCTTCATACTTTTTGATTTCACTTTCTATCTTTGAAAGGTTGAATAGAATTGCTTTTGAATTTCTGATAACACTCATTTTGAATTCCTTTACAAAAGTATTGACCTGTATACTTTTGTTTGGTATGTCAAACATTATCGGCTAGTTTTACTAAAAATTAAAGATGATTTTTATTAGCTTTTTATTTAAGTTGTTGAATTTATGGGAGTTAGTGTGAGAAAAATACTTTTTATCATTATGGTTTCAAATTTTATGATAGCTAGTGCAGCATCTGAAGTGCTGCTTAAAGATATTGGGGTCATTGGCTTGGCCTCTCATGATTTATTTACTTGGGATCGTGAAAATGAGGTTAATACTGAGAATGGACGCTTAGATTTGAGTACTATTTTTGATTATGAGAATGGTAGCCGTTGGGAAAAAGGTGGAAATCCTAAGAATGCAGAGAATGCTCCTGTGTGGTCTATAACCAAAAGATTAGTGCAATTTTATAAAAGTGAACTCAGTATAAATAATAAAACTCAAGCAAGAATTAATACAGTTAAGTATTTTCATCAAATGATTAAAGAGTCTTATGTTCGTCTTAGTGGATTAGAGTTTCCAAGCTTTGCTGTTGATGAAAATGTAACTAATACTGAACAAGCTGTGCTAAGGGCCTTGCATGATATTCTTCCTGGTAAGGCGAAAATTTATAGAAGATTTTTTCCAGTAAAGGAATTTAAGTTAACTAATTTTCTCTTTGCAAAGTTCTACCTAAATGAAAAAGAACTTAATCAAAAAATTGCATACTTTAATGGAGATTATGATCAAGAGTATAAAGAAATTAAGATTCCTTTCACGAGAAGAGTTATAAATTTAAAAGAAGTGGATGGAGCTTTTATAGAAAAATTCTCTGAGTATAACCAAGCTCGGATGTTAGCAGAATTAAAGAGAGTAGGTGATGGTGATATTACTATTTCAGAAGTATATTTTATTCATCATGTAAAAGAGCTATTTCAAAAAGGTCTATGCTCTAAAAATAATAAATGGATTCAAAATAATTTAATTTGTAATTAATTAAAAGTGGTCATTAGGTATGACCATTTTTTATAAACTCAATGTTTGGCATATCAAACAAATGTATTGAGGCTTAATCATAAAGGAGAAAATATGAAAAAATTATTGGCACTTATTTCATTATTAACAATTGGAAGTTCATTTGCACAGGTAAATAGAGACCTAGTATTAGATGGTGAGAAATGGCTTTCATCGCACTCAGGTTATATTTGCAAAGCATTTGGTACGCAAGTACAAGCACCTAGTCAGTATGCAAGTATGGAAGTTAAGTTTGTAAAATTATCAACTGATTACACGCTTGATAATGCACTATTAACAGCAACTTTTAAAAGTGAAGAAAGTGTATGTAGTTATAGTGCTCTTTTATTTGCTGATAATGATGCAAGTACTATTAAATTATTAGAGTCTAATGCTTATGCATTAAATGGAAATTCTGATTGTCAAAAAGGAAGAGATTTAATTGATAGTCATCTATCTTTTAATCATTACCTCTATTGGGGACACCCTCACCACGTAACGATTATGATTAATGAATCATCTGCAGCATCAATTTGTGGTAATGGAGCCTCTGAGATTGGTATTGATTTTACTCTTTCTGGTGTCATTAGAAATTAAATTGACGTGTAGGAGGGCATAAGCCTTCCTACTTTTTTTATGCAAGTTAAAAAAAGATACCTCTATTCAATTCATAAAATATTAGGCCTTGTACTAGGACTTAATTTTCTCTTCTTATGTTTAAGTGGAACTCTACTTATTTGGAAAGATGAAATTCAAAATGAATTTACTTTAACTCAACCGCTTGGTACGAGGAGCTTTCAACTTGTTGAAGATTACATTAAAAGCAAATATCCAAATAAGAAAATTCTCTCTGTGTTTAAAGATGAGAAGGGACTGATACAAGCAAGAGTTGGTGAAAGAGATCAAATTAAGTTTCGAGGAGCAATAAAGTTATCTTTTAATGCAACTGGAGAGTTAATTGATAAGAACTTAAGTAATGAAAATGAGAATAGAGATAACCATTGGTTAGATATAATTTTACTTTTACATCGGGAATTACTCTTAGGAAATGTTGGGAAGTTGGCACTTGCACTAATGGGACTTTTCTTAATACTAAGTTATATCCTTGGGATAAAGTTACAACTAAGTCGTAGAAAAATTAAAAAGTTTCAAACTAAGAAGCTCCTAATAAGCTATATGCATGGTTTAATTGGTTTGAGAGTATCACCTTGGCTATTTCTCATTACTCTCTCTGGTATTTTTCTTGCGTTGAATAATATTTTGATCACACTCTTTATAAGTAATCATATAAATCATTTATCGCAAGATAATTTACTTGAGCCACAACTAAAGATATCACAAATTATAAAACTCCCTGAAAAATCAAAATTATTAAATGGGTATGAATTAGATTTTTTATCCTATCCTCAAAATCAATTCTCTACTAATAGTGACTATATTGCACTATTTGAAAATCATGACCATGAAAAGAAAATACTTAAAATCAAAGCCAATAATATAAATGAATCAGAAGAAATCAAACTTCCTTGGTATATAGACTTCTTATTAATATCAACACCCATTCATTTTGGTAATTTTGGTGGTCTTTTTATTAAAGTTATTTGGTCCTTATTGGGCATTATTTGTTCACTAATTCCTATCTCAGGGTTCTATTTGAGTCTAAATAAAAGAAAAAAAGCAAAAAAATTAGAAATTAGCTCTTTTGCAAAAGAAAACTTAATTAAGCTTTATGAGAATTTTAATATTTTATTTCTAGGTCTATATCAAGCTTGCAGCTTAGGAAGTTTGCATATAATCGCAAAGAAGTCTCAATTAGACTTTTCATTAATTGCACTTATTTATGGCCTTAGTGTACTCGGTTATTATATTGCAACACGTTTATGGCAACGTTTTTTAAATGGTGCTCAATTTCATAAAGTAGAATTACTTGGATTTTTTGGAGTCTTTCTCTCTACAGTATCATTAACCTTAGCTCTAACAGGTTTTTCACCTTTAGTTCTTTTTATTATATCTAGAGTCGTTTTTGTTTTAATCGGAAGTCTTACACTTTCATTGACTCAATATCATGGGATTCTAATTAATGGAGGAGCAAAAGGGCAGCTAAATCAATCAAAAGTATTAAATCAGGGAAGAGCTTGTGGCTTTCTATTAATGCTCGTCTTTGGCCAATATTTAAGCTTAAGCCTGGTGTGTACTTTTGGCTTAATTTATATCTTAGGTTATGGCTTTAGAAATTTTAATGAATATGAAATAAGAACTTCATTTAGATCTGATGTTAAGTATAGTTGGTGGTTCCCATTTGGTTTAAGTGCACTAGGTTCATTTTATCTCATCATGACTATAAGAACCATAAATCAATTGATGGGCACAGAAGCTTCTAATAATAAGCTTATAGTTATGACTTTATTATTAAGTTCTATGGTAATGGTTTTCACAAAGAGAATAATCCTAAGCTCCACTAGACTTAGTAAAAGCAAAGGACTTTTACTTATTGGACTCTTAACACTTTTAATAAGTATTATATATTTTTCAATAGTCTCTAGTATATTACAATTAATGCTTTTTATATGTATCTTCAGTACGTCTTTGGCCATTTTGCCTCACTATTACTATGAAAACTCAATTAAATCTTCAAGAGATAAAGACATTTTAAAAATAACGACTCGAATTAATGCAAATCAAATTGCTGGTAATGCTTTAGGCGTTATTGCGAGTAGTTTCTATATGGGAGTCAGTATATGAATATTCGTAGCTGGGCAGAATATTATTCACTACAGGCCTTTACAAGGTCTCTAATAAGAGATTTTCATACTGATAAGAGAATAATAATTGAGGATGAGAAGTTAATGGTAAAGACGAGCACTGGTATGCTTAGTGTAACTATAAACTACTTTTCAAATCTTGGCCTACATGACTTTGAAAATCAAATCTTATGTATTGAGGAAGGAAAAGTTGAAGAAATCAATTTTTTAAAGTTTGTTGATATTATTGAACGTGACTTCTTTTCTAAAACAGAGGGAAAATTACTTAAGAAGGTTACAAATAGCTTCGAAAATATAAAAGCATCTTTTGAAATCGCTGATACTAGAGTTTTTGATTCACCATACTTAGAAAGCGAACAGTCTCTTTATCTTGGACACAGTGTTCACCCTTATCCTAAGTTAAAAGATGGAATAAATAATATTGATAATTATATGTATTCACCAGAGTTTCAAAACAAATTTAAGTTAAAGTGGATAAAATTAAAAAGAGATAGTTTTACAAGTAGTATTAAGCTTAAAGAATATCAAACAGAAATTACATCACTAATAAAATCAGAGTTGAATATAGATACTTTAAGGGATAGTGAATTCTATTATCTACCATTTCATCCATGGCAATTTGATAAAATAATTCAAGAAAACCGTTTGGATTCAGAGAAAGTATTGGATGTATTAATAGGTAAGAATTATTGGTATCCACTTTCATCAATGCGCTCACTTTATTGTCCAGAATTAGCATACCAATTAAAATTTTCAATGGATATCACTCTAACAAACTCTATTCGACATCTTCAACCAGAAGAATCTATTAGGGGGGCTCAATTTAGTAGTCTTGATGACAATATAAAAGAACATTGCTTTTTAGAGCCCTTCTATGTGTCTGTGGATAAGAGAAGTGATATGACAGTTCAGTTTAGAAAGAATCTTAAATTTAATGAGTCAAAGACCTTCTTATTAAGTTATTTAAATCAAGATACTCTTTATTCTCATAAATCCAATCTAAGTTTATTACAAAAGGGTGAGGAATTTGAATTTATTCAGAAGTGGTTCGATTCATATATTAAAAATTTTATCACACCTATTTTAAATCTTGCTTGCAAAGAGGGGATTCTTTTAGGTGTACACCAACAAAATATTTTATTGGAATTAGATGAAGAAAATTTAGTTAAAAATTTCTATTATCGCGACTTCCAAGGCTCTGGTTTTAGTGAAAAGGGACTTGAAAAATATGGTAAACATAATTCTTTAATTAGTACTGAAAATGGAAATATATTAAATGATAATGATGTAAATAAAGTTTTTGGTTATTACTTTATTATTAATAATGTATTTGCGACGATCAATGCCTTAGCAAATAAATCAAACTATTATGAAAGTTATTTATTGCGAAGACTAAAGAATTTCTTATCTACTCAAGAGAAAAATAATTTTATTGAATACCTGCTTGAATCGCCAACTTTATGGCAAAAAGGTAACTTTCGTTGTTGTATTAATGAGTTCAATGAAAATACGCTAAAAGATCCATGGAGCATTTATAACAAAATTGATAACCCTCTATTTAAAATTGAGAGTAAGAAGTATGAATGTATTGAATACCAAGCAAAGTATAAAGACCACCTAATAGAGTTTGTTCCACTAGATATAGATCGTGACTTAGAACTTTTTTATAATTGGCAAAATCAGGACTTTGTAAGTGAATTCTGGGAGCTTGATTTAAGTAAAGATGAATTAAAAGCTTATTTAAAAAGCCTAGTTCAAAGTCCATTTCAAGATCCATACATCTATAAAGTGAATGGTGAGTCAGTTGGTTATTTTGAGTTTTATTGGGCCATTGAGGATCGAATTGCTCCTTTTGCTCATCCTAAAACTCATGATCGAGGGCTGCACTTACTTATTGGAAATAAGAAGTTTTTAAATACACGTTTTGTCTATCTTGCAATGCTGCATGCAAGTAAATTTCTTTTTGAACAGAACCCATTAACTCAGAATATCTTTGGAGAGCCACGCTCTGATAATAAAAAAATATTAAAGTTTTGTGAAAAACTACCTGGTTGGAGGTTTATTAAAGAGTTTGATTTTCCTCACAAAAGAGCAGCTCTTTTAGAGTGTAATAGAGAAAGGTTTTATCATGAATACTTATAAGAACTATTACCAAGAAGCGAAATTAAATTTAATGCAAAAATTTATTGAAGAGCTTCAGTTCGAAGATATTATTCATCTAGAATATAAAAATGGACTTTATGGCTTTACGGGTAAAAATTTTTATTATCAGTTTCAAGCTGAAATTAGTCAGTGGAGCCAAGTATGGGTTAAAAAGGGAAGTTTGCACACTTACCAAATTAATAACCTTCAAGAAGAGATAAAAGATATAAGCATCCATGACTTTATATGTGACTTAAATCTCTACTTTAAAATGAGTGATCAAGACTTAGCTCTCTTTCTTGAAGAAGCAAACCAAACACTTTATTCTGATGTGGAAATACTAATGAAAAAGTCTCACCTTTCTACTGAATTGAGTTTTTTAGAGCTAGAGCAATTATCACTTGGACATCCAAAGATTCTATTAAATAAAGGACGTATTGGTTGGGGAGCAAATGATCTAAATCGATATGCACCAGAAAGCTCCCAACCAATTAAGTTAATATGGCTTGCTATTAATAAGAAGCTTTTAGTAAGTGGCAAAAGTGATCATTTTGATGAAGATCTTTTTTATAAAGAAAACCAACTTTCCCCAATTAAAGGGTATATGCATTTAGCTGTTCATCCGTGGCAATGGGATCGGTTTATTAAGATTCAGTATATGCATTTAATAGCAAACGGTAGCATTAAATATATTGGAGAAAAAGGTAATCCTTATTATGCACAATCTAGTCTTAGGACTCTTAGTAGCTTTGGACATAAGTATGATTTAAAACTTTCTCTTTCTATTTTAAACACATCTTGTATTAGAGGGATTCCTCAAAAGTATATTCGATCAGGTTATAAAATATCTGATAAATTAACTGAGATCATTAATAATGATGAATATTTAAATTCAAAAATGCAGGTTTTAAAAGAAGTATGTGCCCAATATGTAAATGATTATTCATTTAAATCTTTAGAGAATTCTTCTTATCGCTTTCATGAAATGTTGGGCATGGTAATAAGAGAAAATGTTAATCAATACATAGATACTGATGAGCAAGTTGTATCAAGTGCTAGTTTGCTCTTAAAACGAGATAATTCATATTTTAAAGAGGTTCTAAATGAGTCTGGGCTAAGTATTAGTCATTGGCTTAAAAACTACTTTAATAATGTTTTTATTCCGCTATATCATTTACAAAATATGCATGGATTAGGTCTTGTTTCTCATGGGCAGAATATTTTAATAAAAATGAAAAACTTTATTCCTAGTGGTGTAATCATTAAAGACTTTCATGGGGATTTAAGGATTGCTGATAACTCAATTCATCTTTATGAGAAGTCTTTTATGGACTTAGAACACCTAGCACCCAATCATTTAATACATGACTTATTTACTGGTCATATTGTGACTTTCTTACGTTACTTTTCAAGGCTCTGTTCACAAGAGGATTTAATAAGTGAAATGGAGTTCTACGCTTTAATGAGATCATGTATACAAAACTATGAAAATACTTATGAGGTTCCTAAAGATATTTCGTTCTTAAGATCTCAGTTTGAAAAAATATTAATTAATAAAGTTCGCTTTAGTAGTGGCTATGACGAGCTTTCTAGGCCTAGACCTATACTAGGAAGAAATATTATTAATCCAATTGTTAAAAGTGAGTTATTATATGAAAATTTATGATTTAATTGGCATCGGTATTGGACCATTTAACTTAAGTTTGGCTGCACTCTTGCCTCAAGTTGAATGTGATGCTCTCTTTTTAGATGATAAAGAGAAGTTTAGTTGGCATCAAGAGTTAATGTTTGAAGATGCTAGTATGCAGACTTCGTATCTAAAAGATCTTGTCACACCAGTTGATCCAACAAGTCAGTTTAGCTTCTTAAATTATTTGAATGATGTTGGTCAGTTTTATCACTTCTTAAATACTGATCGTAAGACAATAACAAGAATTGAGTTTGAAGCATATTGTAAATGGGTTGCTGATAAATTAGAGAATCGATTAGAATTTAATTCAAAGGTAAAAGAGGTTAATTATACTCATGGTAACTTTGAAATTATTACTGAGAATAAAACATTCTATGCAAATAAGCTATGTGTGGCATCAGGACCTAAGAAAAATATCCCACCTTGTGCAAAGCCTTTTTTAGGAAAAAAAATATTTCATGCAAAAAGTAAGGAAATGCTTAATCTTGATCTTACGGATAAGAAAGTTCTTATCGTTGGAGGTGGACAAACAGGAATTGAGATTCTAAGAAACGGAATAAAGTCGAAATGGGGTAAGGCACATTCAATTACATTGATTTCAGGTCGGGACAATCTACGTCCTCTAGATGAAGGGCCATTTACAAATGAGGTTTTTACTCCAAATTTTGTTGAGAACTTTTATGAACTAGATCAAGTAACAAAGGATGACTTTACCAAGAACTTGCTATTGGCCAGTGATGGTAATACACCTGAATATCTTCAAGAGTTATATAATGAATTATATCTTGAAAAATTTTATAAAGATCAAATGCCAGAGGTAAAAATATCTCCTTCTCGTTGGTTAGAGGATATTAATCCTAAAGGTGATGGCTATGAATTATGCATTAGAAATCTATTAAGCCATCAAATAGAATTATTAGATGCAGACATTGTTATTATGGCTACAGGTTTTACTCGAGAGATACCAAGTTATCTAAATAATATAAAAGATTATTTTAAATATGATGAAAATAATCGCATCATAATTAAAAGAGATTATCGATTAGAAACAAAAATCCCTAATACCATATATGCAATGAATTTTAGTATGCATATGCATGGTATTGCAGATCCCCAGACATCACTCATGAGTTGGCGCAGTGCCATTATTGCAAATAACTTAATGGAAAAAGAAATCTATAAGGTTCATCAACCTAGAGCTACATTTTTAAACTTTTTTAACTAGGAGAATATATAATGAAAATATTAATTTTATTAATACTAACTTTTAACCTTTATGCCCAAGATAATACCAGTAAAACGAAAGTGGAATCTAAAGAATTAAAAACTAAGCAAGATGTATTAGAGAATCCTACTTTAAAAACTTTATCAGGATCTTTGAATAAGTATAGTTTATACTCATCCTTTACTTATAGAGGTGCCTCCTTATCTGAGCCTTTTGGGGCAGAGAGGCCTAATATATTAAATGCAGAGGAAACACCTGGATTAGTGGATATGAGTGGAAATTTTGGGATTAAGTATAGGGCCACTAAGTCTGATAACTTCTCATTACAAACAGGGCTCTATTCCACAACTCCTTTTCATAATAGTATCGATACTGATAACTCACGAAACGCTAATGATTACGCTGAAAATGGGCAAGAATATGATGTCGATGATCCAACATTAAGTTACTTTAAAACATATTACTTAGGTGGTTTACAAAATATTACCTTTTTAAAATACCAATACGTTACTCGTGGTATTTATCGTGATTTTGGGTTGAGATATGCAACTTCTCTTTCTCATGCAGCTGCTTATAAAATTAATAAGGCAATGTATATTGCTGCAAGTTTAAATTATATTAATTATCAATATGATTCTAAAACTGCTAAGTATTTTGGTCGAGAGATTAATATCGTTGATAGGCAAACTTCTGATACACTTAGAGCAAATTTATCAACTGAGTTCTATGTTAGACGTAATATCTCATTTCGCTTAATTACAGATCTTGCGTCCTATTTTAGAATGAGAGAAAGTGCAGAGGTTGAAGAAAGAGACTTACAACAAACCATGGCCATGACTTATTTCTTTAATAGAGATATTTCTATTGCACCAAATATAAGATTTATTGCAGATGATATAAGAAGTGATAGAACCAATATTGGCCTTACTATGAATATAAATATTTAAGTCTATAGATATTATTTTATTACTTAATGACTTGGTCTAAGTACACTTTTTTATTTGGCTCATCTTTTAAAGTGTAATGCCACCACTCTTTAGAGTAATTTTTAAAACCGGCTTTATCCATGATTTTTACTAGCACTTGTCTATTGGCAAGTGCCTTTTGTCCAACTTTTGAATTTTCAGTATTTGATAGGGGATCTAAAAAATCATAGATCGTGCCCATCTGAAGGGGTTTTTTAGTCTCTAAATTAAAGATGGTGAGATCAACTGTGCTCCCTCTACTATGTCCAGACTTCTCTGCTATATAGCCAAGATCAAAGAGGTTTACCTTTTTTATATTTGGGTAATATCTAAGTTTTGTTTTTATGTCTTTTGGATTTTTTGACCAGCGGATAAAGTGGTCAACCCCTCGTTGTGGTCGATAACAATCATGAACTAAAAGACTAAAACCTTGCTCATTTGCAAGGGACTGCGCTTTTGCTAATGCTTTTGCAGTCGGCTCGAGCATTAAGCACTTATTTGCCTTATAACCATCAATGACTGCACCAACAAAGTTATCAGTTGTAAAATACTTCATTTCCACCATGATTGTTGGGGCATATGTCTTTATATCGACTAATTTTAGACTCTCATGTTTTTTTGTATTAGCAATTGCAGTACTAAAACTTGAAATAATAAATAAGAAAATTATTTTATGCATATTTATGGCCTTTTCTTTTAAAGATACCATTTACGCTCAAAATTCCAAGTTATTTGAATTATTCTTCAAGTAAAGGAAAGCTAAATCCAACTAATATCATATTTCCAACATGTACTTTATCATTGCTATCAGAGTCTATGACTTTGAATTCAGATTCTGTTTCTAGCTTCACATTTAGGGATACCCATTCTTTTATATGCCTAGAGTATTCCATTGAAAAAACTGGTTTATGTTCATGATATGATTTTCCTCCTGCGGACAAGTAAGGCTCAAGAGAAATTTCAAAGTATAAGAAGTTCTTTTTTACAAACTCATAACCAACAAAAATTCCATTATATGTAATGGTGACATTCTCAGTGGTATGGCCATCACTTTTGTCTAGGTGAGCTTCATAATCATATATTTCAGTCTCAAAACCATACTCAAAATGACCATGGTGCATCCCAATCTTAATGGCATAGCTCAGATCCGAATTTCTAATATGGCCACTGGTTGAACCACTATCATCCTCAAACTCAATATGTGCCCCATCATACATATTCATAAATACCCCAGGCTCAATAAAGAACATAGGTTCTGCGAGTAGTGGTAGTGCCCAAAGGCCTAAAATAGTAACTAGTGCTTTCATGATTTGATCCCCCAAACACTATTTTAAGTGCAAATTACTTATGACACTCTGATAAATATCAGTACACTTGGTATATAGATAAAAGTTATACCTCCAATAGAAAATACTCATTTTATTTATAGCATGCTTTAAATTATTGTAGACATGAGACAAACTTATGGGAGTTTTTATGAATGCAATAAATTTAAATCAAACTGAAGAGAATGCTCTACTAAGACGAATGACTCAAGTTATTCAAAGAGGTGACTTGGACTGTTTAACAACTATGAATGTTGAAGGGACAGAAACTTTTCTGGGGGAAGTTAGACACTTTAAAAGTAATAATTTTCTTGATTTAAATATGCCAAAAGATCTTTCAATTGCTTGGACTCAAATGCCTGCAGGAAAAGAGCTACCTGCTCACTACCACCCTTGCCCAAGTTTATTAATTGTAACAAACGGGGAAGGTCGCTCTACGGGTGATACAGAAATTGATGTAAAGGCCGGTGATATTATTTATATCCCTGAATGGAATTTACATGGATTTAAAGGCAAAGGTAAAGAGGGCTTTCGTGCTCTTTCCATTCAGTTTCAAAGTGACGCTATCTTTTCAAGTGAAGATAAACCAGAAACATCATATTTTGACCGTGAACAAATTCCATTGGAACAAAGGCAATTAATTAAAATTTCAAGAGATTCCATGGAGACAATAACTGAAGTTATCGTTGATGGTGTAAAGGAAAACTTAGGTGTGCTTAAAAACTTTGCTTCAATTGATGTCTTAAAGACTAGGCTTCCTAGGTATTTCTCAGCTGCCTGGGTTCATTTAGAGAATGATGAAAGATTAAATAATCATCAACATACAACAGATAGTATGATTATTGTAACAGAGGGAAATGGCTTTGCCACTGGAGATAAAGAGAGTCATTTAAATGCAGGTGATATTGTTTACATACCTGCTGGAAATACTCATGGATTTAAGGGTAGTGGTAATGATGGTTTTTGGGCATTATCTATTCAATTTGATGAAACAAGCCTTTATGAGGATATAGAAAAACCAAGAGTTTCATTTATAAAAGAACAAACGCCCTTTGAAAAACTCATAAGTCTTAATGAGAAATGTGTTAAAGAATTTAAAAAAAATGAAATATTTTCTGAAGAACTAAGAGCTTTGATGAGTAATAAAGAGTCGGTAATCGATCTTAAGAATTGCTTACAAGTAATGAGTAATTCTTTTCAACGTCTTATGTTTTCTCGTATGGCACTTAGTAAGAATGAAAAGTATAGAAAGATCTTCTTTGAGCATCTCATTGAAGAGTTAGGACATGATACAGAGCTTAAAAGTGAGAGAGGAGAAGCAAGTGATTTATGGGATCCTATTTTAGAGGCAAGTACCTTTTGGTTTTTTGGTAAGAACTTTCTCATTGATGACCCTGAAAGAATAGTTATGATTCAAATGGTTCTAGAAAAAGGGGCTTCATTATTTTATGGGCACTTTGCTGAGGTTTTAAAAGACAGTTTTAAAAGTGATCATATTGAAAAGCATTGTGATCTTGATGAAGGGCATGACTCCCTTGGAGTAGACCTTTTAGAGCTAGAGTCGGCTCATAAGTTATTAGATCTACAAGGTTTACTTGAGGAGAGTTGGAGCATGCTTGGATTATTTCTAGGGAGAACGGCTGAGATAATAAAAAGTAATCAAAAATTACACTAGCTAAAAATATTCTATATCTTTGAATGAAAAAAAGATGTAGATTATCTTATGTTATCTGAGCATTTAAGAGAGCTATGCTTTCACAATTTAGAACAAAAATCTTGGAGTAGTCACTTAAACGTACTAAGTGAAGGAGAGTGCTCAAATTTAATTGAATATATTGACTTTCACCTTGAACAGGAAAATTTTAAGAATGCACTAATTGGAAATGGACTTAAGCTACAAGAGGATACAAAGATTCGTTCCTCAAAAATAGCTTGGATTAATCACTGGGATGCTCGTCCAGAACTAATGCAAATTCAAAATACCTTAGAGAATTTTAGAACAAGTTTAAATAAATATTTTTTCTTAGCACTTAAACGCTTTGAGACTCAGTTTGCATTTTATGAAAAAGGTGATTTTTATAAAAAGCACTTAGACCAATTAAAAGAAACAAGACATAGACAGATAACTTTAATTCTTTACTTAAATAATTGCCCACTTGGTGGAGAGCTTGTAGTTTATAATAAGAACAATCGTAATAAAGTAGATGCAATTATTAAACCTCAAGCAGGTCAAATGGTATGTTTCTTATCTTCTCAAATTTTTCATGAAGTATTGCCGACTAATCTTCCCCGGTATTCTATGACAACTTGGTTTCGTGATGATTTAATTGTATTCTAAATTTGTTAATTTAATAAAGGATGAACTATGCCTCATATTGTTATTGAACATGATAAAAAAACAGGTGAAAGTTTAGATTTAAGCTCATTAGTAAAAGAGCTTCACCATACATTGGCCGCTCAGGAGACAGTTAGTCTAGAAGCGATAAAAACAAGAACCATTGAGGTTGAAAATGTCCTTATTGCGGATGGTTCGCATAATCAAATGATCCATATTCAAGTTTTACTTTTAAAAGGACGCTCTGAGGAATTAAAGCTAGAGATGGCAAATGCATTATATAACTGCACTTTAAATGCTTTGAAAGATATACAGTGCTCAGTGACGGTTAATGTAGGCGAGTTAGGAGTGTATAAAAAAGCATAAGGGAGATAAAGTTGAAGTTGCTAATTTTATTATTCATTTTGATAAGTTCAGCTTATTCATAAGAAGTAATTCAAACAGGTCGACCGGGCCAGTCTATTGGAACTTCAATCATTCCTATGAAGCGCTTTCAACTTCAAAGTGGTTTGGAATATAATGAAGTTGAAGTTGAAAATAAGTTAAACACTAATTTAATAAATAATAATGTCATTCGAACAGGACTATCAGAAAACTAGAAGCAAGTATACTTTTTGATCTGAATGAACTTAATGCCAATGAAATGCAACACAGAATTTACAAGTTGGTGGGAGAATAAGAATTCTTACAGGAAAGCTAAATCTTATTTTTCAAACGAGAGTACAGCTAATAAATTTTGATGCAAAAATTAATAAGAAGTTTAAAGTAAATAATATCCTCGCTGCTGTTTATGACCTAGGTGATAATGGCTCTCTTACCAGTAATTTGATTTTTAATAATTTTGATGAAGATACTAGTGTTTTTAATGCATATACTTTGAACTGGGGCATTAGTTTTCATGAGAAGTGGAATACTTTTATCGAGTATTATAGCAATAAAAGTGAAGATAATTGGGTAAGTGCTTGGGATACAGGACTTGGTTACTTGGTGCACAATGATCTTATGTTAGATTTCTCTTTTGGCCAAGACCTAGATGATGATATTGATAGCCAATTCATTTCTCTAGGTTTTTCCTATCGTATCTAATATTGTATAGTATCTCTTTAAAAAAGAGGTATTTATGACAACTTCGAAAGCCAATAGTGACATTCAAAGAATAATCGAAAATGTTTTAAGTAATATGCCAAGCGATTGGCTTAGATTAACGACACATAGATTAGATATTTATAATGAGAAATTAGCGAAATTTGAGTTTCTTGAAAAATTTGAATCGGCCAATCATTCAGATCAAGCTGCTCTTAGAGAACTTCCAACAGCATTTGATTATATACGCTTAGGTCATCCACTTTCATGTGTCTTAGAGTGGTCCGTTGCAAAGGAACAAGGCTTAAAGGTTGAAAGTGTTATTTCATTTTCATCTCAGAGCATGCCTATTTTAGCGGTTTTAAGAAAGAATAAGTTTTCTAAAAAGAAAACATTGATTGCCTATAAGTCCCAATTGCCATTGAATTGGGATAGTGAACTTGTTAAA
Source organism: uncultured Bacteriovoracaceae bacterium (assembly GCA_913053615.1). Taxonomy (GTDB): domain Bacteria; phylum Bdellovibrionota; class Bacteriovoracia; order Bacteriovoracales; family Bacteriovoracaceae; genus UBA845. The sequence continues at coordinate 15,236 of CAJXHA010000036.1, forward strand.
GAAACTTATCAATATGACTTTGAACTAAAAAAAATTCAATCCCCTAATGAATTAACAGAAGAATTTAGTGATTATGAAGGTAGCACCATACTAATTTCTAACGAATTCGATTCTCGTGCAGACTTTAATTTAATTTTACTTGAGGGATTAGGAAGTATCATCTCTGTGAATAATAATGATCTTGAATACATTAAAGAAATACAACATGTGAGAAGAAGAGAATCAATTGCAATGACTCCACAGAATTCTTTAATTGCACTTGAAAACTATATTGGTAAGGATTCAAGACCGAGAGAAAAAAGCGATGCGACAGCACTTTTAAAGACTATTCAAGATATTACTAGTTCTCAAGTTCCAGCAAGTTTAGGATCATGTGGCCTTTCTGTTCAATATGCAATCATGATGGGACTTATTAACTATGCAAATCTTGAGCATAAAGGAAAGGATATTAAGTTTATTGTTCCACCTAATTGTTATGGTGGAACTAATGATCAAGCGAGAAGAGTTGCTGCTTGTGTTGATAATGTTGAGATTATTGATCTTCCAGTTGATAGTGGTAAGGATATGGTTACTGAGCTAGAAAGAATTCTTAGTGAAGTTGCCTTAGAAGATGCTGTTCCTTATATTATTGCTGAGATACCAACAAACCCTAGAGTTGAGATTCCTGATCTTGAAAATTTAAGGCTAACCTTAAAAAAAGAAAGACAAACTAAAAACAGTTCCAATGCTGTCATGGCAACTTTTGTATTAGATCAAACTTTTTGTCCTAATGTTAAGTTCTTTGGTGATCATGGATTTTTAAGGGACGCGAGCACTATTTCTTATGTGAGTGGCTCGAAGTTTCCTAGTGGTGGTCTATGTACTGCAGGGTACGCAGTGGCCAATGAATCCGCAGCTCATCTCATGCCTTATGTTCAAAAACACCTTGAACTTTGTGATAATGAAGCAACTCCACTACAGGTTGAAATTTTAACCAAAGAAATGCCAAGTATGAATGAAAGAATCGCTGATGCCTATAAAAACACTAGAGCATTTGTGGACTTTATAGAGAAGACACTTCCAAGTGCGAAGATAAACTTTGTAAGTCATGAGCTTGCGGATAAGTCATTTACCCCTTCAGTGTTTTCATTGGATCTTCCTGCCAAAAGTGAAGAACATAAAAGAGAATTAAATCATAAATTGATTCGCATGATGATTGATGCCATTCCTGATGAAAGTAAACACTGTGTGAGTTATGGACAGTTAAAAGGGTGTTATTGGACTATTCCAGCAACATCTACTCAAGGAACAACTAAAGAAAGTGATAAAGACTATATTGTAAGAGTTTCAGTTGCTGCAGATTTCTCATTAGAGAAACACTGTGACGTTTTTAAAAAGTTTTGTGAGCAGCTATGAAGGTAATTTTTTTATTTCTAATACCTTTTTCATTATTTGCTAAAAGTATTATGCCCCAGAATACAAGTAATGCTTCTCATAAAGAAAACGTGGAAATCATAACGAATTCTATCTATGAGGAGTTAATTAAAGTAACTAAGGGGCTTACGCCACCTAAGGAGCTTGTTGAGAAAAAAACATCTGTTAATAATATGAGTCGTGGCAAGCAGATGATAGAGGAAATGAAGAGGCGTAATCGTGAGAAACTCGCTCGGATGAGAGGGATTAATCCAGATGAAGTAAAATCTGGTGCTGATATTGTTAAGGCACAAAAAGAAGATAATAAAAAATTAATTAAAGAAATACATAGTAAAATTAAAACTGAAAGTGAATGGAGAGAGCTTGCTCAGTCGGAAATTGAGGCACTAAAAAAACAAGTCATTGCTGATTGGAAAGAAAAACATCAAGCTAAGATAAAGGCATGGGAAAAAGAGAAAGCAAAGTTTTCAAAGAAAAAAGATAAGTACAGTGATACCACTTTTGATTTACCATTAATTCTCCCAGTTGATAAAAAAGAAAAAGAAAAGAAAGTCGAAGTTAAAGTTCAAAAAGAATATTCTATTGTGGCAAATGCAATGAGTATTCCCATAAGAGATCAAAAGTATAGACCCACATGTGCAGCATTCGCGGGAATTCGTCTTATAGAAATTATGTTAGCACAAAATTCCATTGATAATGATTTAAGTGAGCAATATTTTTACTGGGCATCTAAGGACGATTGTCAATCATCACCGTGTTCTAAGCCTGGCTCGTGGGTTGGATATGGGATTGAATATTCAAGTGAGCAAAAATCGATTGATATTCCGAAAGAAAGTTCATGCCCTTATATCAATTATTCAAAAGAAGGTAATGAAACACAAATTCCACTTAAGAAGGGATGTGCTGAGGGAGTTGTAAAGGTAAAAGCTTATGACTATATAAAAACATTAGATGATGTCTTAAGAGCGTTAGATGATAATATGGCGGTTATTGCAAGTATGAAACTAACGCCTAATTTTTATACCTCAAGTTCACTTATTCTTTATAAAGATAGAAATAGTGGAGACAGAATGGATGCCCATGCACAGGGACACTCTATGACAATTATTGGATATATGAAGCTACCTCAGATCCTTAATGAGGGGACTGTATGCTTTATTGTTGCCAATTCTTGGGGACAGGGTTGGGGCAAGGGTGGTTACTCATGCATATCTGAGAAGTGGATATTAAACCAAAGGCAAGTAAATCCATTTGTTATTATCTCAAAATTAGAAGTTTAGACAATTATAGCTAAATTGCGTGGACTTAATTTACGTTCAAATATTTCAAGCACTTTAACTTTGTGACCATGTTCTACTAAGTATTGTGCCCTATCAAGTATAAGGTATACTTCGATTAGTCTTCCTAAAGAAAGTCTGAATATATCTGTAAAAATAATGTGTTCTACTTCATTTATATTATTTTGGAAAAAGGATTCAATTTCCTCTGATGATCCTATGGTAAAATTCGCATACTTCTTTACATAGGCAGAAAATGAGTCATCATAATCTGCTAATTTAGTTTTCCCAATACTTGAAAAATCACTTTGTCCTTTTGATTGTTGGTATAGGTGTAAAGCATAACGATAGCGTCTTATCTTAATCTTTTGACGTAAACCAGCTTCAGTTTGGAATTGATAGCATCTTGCAGCTAAGTTTAGAGCATTGGTGCTAAAGAGCAAAGGAGAGTCCTGAGCCAGTTTAGATAGATTATAACTATTATTTAATCTCTGGTAACAACATCCTATACTTATTAGATGTTGAGCTTGAACTTTATGAAAGTATTCAATTATTTCGGAGCTTAA